>CAZITJ010000004.1:15337-46095 GCA_964542135.1 uncultured Verrucomicrobiota bacterium | reverse complement strand
ATCTGACGCAGTACAATGTCGTCATCGACGCCATCGACAGCCTCTCGCACAAAGTCAATCTCATCGCGGCCTCCATGGAAGCGGGCACAACGCTTTTTTCCGCCATGGGCGCGGCATCGAAGATCGATCCGACCTCCATCAAAGTGGACTCCATCTGGAAAAGCAACGGGTGCCGCCTCGCGCGCTTTGTCCGCAAACGGTTGCGCAGGCTCGGTGTGCAGGGCGACTGCCTCTGCGTCTATTCGCCGGAGCGTTTCTCACTGTTCGGCAATACGGAACCGAACGAAGACGACGTCGATGCCTGGAGCGAAACCAAAGCGCAGGTCAACGG
The DNA here is from genome assembly GCA_964542135.1 of uncultured Verrucomicrobiota bacterium. Lineage (GTDB taxonomy): Bacteria > Verrucomicrobiota > Kiritimatiellia > Kiritimatiellales > Tichowtungiaceae > Tichowtungia. The sequence goes on along the minus strand of CAZITJ010000004.1, from coordinate 45,764 downwards.
CTCGATGGTGCACATCACCGGCGCGTTCGGCTTCAACCTCGCCGGCCTCGTTGTACAGGATGTTTGCCGGTCTGCTTTCGAATGAGGCTTCTGTTTGTTTTTTCTGGTTCCTGCGTTGCTTTCTGCGGAGCGCCCGTCGTTGTGTGTACAGAAACGATTCAGACCGGACAGCTTTTTTATGATCATCTATTTCAAATCATTTCGGTAATCTGACGCAGATCATCTACGACGGCCGTCGGGGTCAGCGTTTTGCAGCGCCTGTCTTCTTCGCGCAGACGAAGGGATCGCCGGTCGCCCGCGAAGAGAACAGTTCGGCAGCCCGCCTGCGATGCGGTCCATACATCGTTGAGCATGTCGTTGCCGATATAGACCGCTGTGTTCAGGTCGATTTTGTTTTCCAGGGTCTGGAAAAGCTGCCGGTCCGGCTTGGCGCGCAGCGTTTTGTAGGACCACACGCACAGATCGGGGTCAAAACCCAGCTTCTCCGCCGGGCCGTCCAGCAGCGCTTCAATAATCAGCGGTGTATAAAACTGAGCATTGGACACAATGCCGAGGCGCAGGCCGCGCTTTTTGAAAAAGCCGAGGGTTTCTTTCGCACCCGGCATCGGCCAGACCGGATTGACGCGACATTCATATTCCACCGCCAGACGCAGGATTTTATCCGGATCGTCGTCGGCGCCCAGCAGTTCCAATGTCTGGAATTCGCTGATCACGTTTTTCCAGACCCTGGAAATCTCCACCTCGGGAAACTCAACGCCGTCCTCACGTGCGGTGCGGTGCCACTGTCCGATTTCTTTTTTGAGCAGGGCGGGGCCGATCTGACCGGCCCGTTCGCAGTCCCCGTCATATCCCGACACGATCAGCGCCTGGGTGAGCGCCTCGCTGCTGTCGGTCGCGGCGGCGGTTCCCACATCCCCCGACCCGGAAATCAGCAGGGTTCCGTATATGTCGAACAGGACGGTTTCCACATGATCCATGGGCCGCAGACGAAGCGGTATTTCCGCCGGAAGGGGTTCCAGCGGGCGGCTCAGGGTTCGGATCCGTTCGATCAGCGTGGACTGCATGCGGATATCATACGGACTTCAGACGCCTAGTCAATGGAGCCGCCGCAGATTGCGAGATTTCTACATCTTCACCCTTTGCGCCGCGCTGCCGCACCATTTTGAACTCGTGCAATAACCGGGTTAGGGGATTGCGCTGCACTCCTTTGTGTTCTGCAAATTCGAACTCTGTTTTGTAACAATTTTTTGCTGAATGGGTTACGATCGAAGCAGGTTGGTTCTTCCGGGCGTAAGAAAGCGATCAAGAAGTTTTTTGCTGTCTGCAAAGGTGACGGTTCCGGTTGAAGCGGCCAGAAGCCGCTGATAGATCGCTGCAAGCTGTGTGCCGTAGGCGGAGGGGCTGTATGAAGATTCCACCACGTTTCGATTGGATTCGACCGTTCCCGACGAGCTGTTAAGGGTCTGCTGTATCCAGGCAGGATCTTGTTGAACGACGCGGATGACCGTGCGCTGCATGGGTTCGTTCAGAATACCGAAATCGACGCAGCCGGCCTGTATCAGTTCGCTTTCAGCCCGCTGAAATACAGTGCGGTTCCATGGACGATTGTAGGACTGATAGGTGTTGCGCAAAACCGATTCCAGGGTGTGGGAAAACGGTTCGGAAAGGTTCCATGCGCTGGAAACCAGCGGGATCGGAAGGCGGTTGTAGAGTGCGGACAGGTCCAGTCCGTGTGCCGCGAAGTCCCCGGTGATTTCCGGCAGGTTGCGGCCGGTCAGCGGTTTATCCGCGGTCCAGGGCTCAAGAAAGGCGAGGCCGAATCCCTCGGCGATGCTGGTGGTGATCAGTGCGTCGGCTGAGCTGATGAGTTCTTCAAAGGGGGTGTCGGCTCCGGCATCGAACCGGATGTTCAGGCCTTGTTCTTCGGCGAATGTCACCCACGCATCATAGACCGGTTTGACGTCCGGGTTTTTCGGGGCGAGGGTTACCGCAAAGGCTGCGTCGGGCATCAACGCACTCCACAGGAGCAGTTCGCCGATGTTTTTGCGACGGATGGCCCGGCAGGGATAGACGAGGAGGGGTCGGGTGCCTGCCGGGGACCGGACGGGCCGTGCCGCGGGGAGGGGAGAGACCGGGTTGGGAAGGAGGTGCAGGGTTTCTTTCGGGACGCCGGCGGCATGAAGAAAATGAAAGTCGCGGTTGTTCAGTACGGCATAATGAATGTGATCGGCAACCGGGTAGAGCCGGTCGACAATCCCGGCGAGGTTGCGGTAATTGGCGGGCCGGCCGTCTTCGGCAAAGTCGTGAATCTGAAGCAGTATTTTATGTCCGGCCCGGGCGAGCTGCAGAACGGCGGCCGGCAGCGCCGGGTTTTTGCCGAGGCTGTGGTTGTGGATGTGCCAGATGTCCGGTTCGCGGCCGAATGCCTGGCGGGCATGCCGGCGGAGTTCCGGCGGTTGCGCGGCTTGTTCCGTGGAGTATGCCAGCGTCGGAACGGTCCGGATGGTCAGGGGGGTCTGTCCACGTGCGGCTTCGCCGGTGAAAAATATGCACCGGGCCTGGTGTCCCAGGGCATCGACCGTCCGTTCGACAACCCGAGTAACGCCTCCCGGACGCGCATGATAATGGACGATGGCCACATTCATGCCGGCAAACATAATGCGGTGCGGGGGGGGAGGTCAAAACCCATCTGCCGATGGCGGGAGGAGTTTTTCTTCCCGTGCAGGCGGGGGGGCATGCGGCCGCCGATCTTTTTGATGAAAATAACGGGCCACCAGACCGACCCATAAAATCAGGAGAATGAGCAGAATCCAGTTTTTTTCCTCGCCTGTGAGTGTAAAGCGGCTGCGAAACCAGATTATGATTTCTTCAATTAGAATGGAATTCTTTCTCTTCACGGGAATGAGCCTGTCGGATTCGTTGCGGCAAAACAAGCTTTCGGCGTTGTTTTCCGCTTCTCGCTTGACCGTCCGGGGCAATTCGGTACTATCCGTTGCTCGTTTTGAGAATTCGGAAGGAAACTATATCATGAATGCGGTGGTTGAAAAAATCAGCAAAGAGCAGTGCACGAAAACCATTCCGGACTTTGCGGTCGGCGATACGGTGAATGTGCATGTAAAGATTAAAGAGGGATCCAAGGAACGCATCCAGCAGTACAGCGGGACGGTCATTGCCCGCAATGGCTCCGGTGTGAATGAATCCATTACAGTTCGCCGCATGGCTTTCGGCGAAGGCGTGGAGCGGGTGTTTCCCCTGCAGAGCCCCAGCGTGGCACAGATTGATGTGGTTCGCCGTGGACGCGTGCGCCGTTCCAAACTCTATTATCTGCGCGGAATTTCCGGCAAGAAGGCGCGTATCAAAGAACGTCGCGTGTAAGCAATGGACATGCTCCGTTATGAGAAAGAGGTCTGGAATGCAGGCCTCTTTTTTGTTGCCGGTGTGGATGAAGCCGGGCGCGGCCCGCTGGCCGGGCCGGTGGTTGCCGCTGCCGTTGCCTTTGAGCGCACCCATCTTGAACGCGACGGGGCGGCTTTGTTTGCGGGGTTGACGGATTCTAAAGCGCTCACAGAAAAGCAGCGCGACATGTATTTCAAGCAGCTGACCGAATGTGAGTCTGCACAGATCGGCTGCGCGGTGATCGGGCCGGAGATCATTGATGAAATCAATATTCTGCAGGCCACCTGGAAAGGGATGGCTGCAGCGGTTGCCCGGATTGATCCGGCGCCTGATTTTGCTCTCGTGGACGGTAATCCGGTGCGCGGTCTTCCGTGCAGATCCCGCAGCGTTGTGAAGGGGGATGCCAGGAGCCTGTTGATTTCAGCCGCCAGTATTATTGCCAAAGTGACCCGGGATCGCCTGATGGTCGAGCTCGATGCGCAGTTTCCCGCGTACGGGTTTGCCCGGCATAAAGGCTACGGCACCCGGGCGCATCTTCGGGCTCTGCGCCGGCACGGGCCGTGTCCCGCGCACCGGCGAAGCTTCCGGCCGGTTGCGGAACTGAATCAGGGGGAGCTGGATCTGTGAAGCGGTTTAAGCAGTGGCTGTGCGGGTTGACCTTTCTGCAGAGGCGGGTCAGGGCGCCGCATCTGGCAACGGGAGCGCGCGGCGAGCGGCAGGCGGAAAAATTCCTTAAAAAGGCCGGGCTCAAAATGGTTGCCCGCAACGTAAGGGTGGGGCGCGATGAGCTTGACCTGATTGCGCGCGAGGGAGACACACTGGTTTTTGTCGAAGTCAAAACCCGTGCAAATGAAACGTTCGGGCGGCCGGTGTCGGCGGTGAATGCCGCCAAGCGCAGGAACCTTTCCCGCGCCGCCGTTCGCTTTATGCAGACGCGTAAGCTGCGCCCGCCGTATATCCGTTTTGATGTGGTGGAGGTGATCGGTGAGGAGCCGCAGATCCGCCACATTCAAAATGCATTTTCACTCGAAGGCGGCTATCGTATTCGGTGGTAAAAAAAACGCCCGGCGGGGCTGTGCGGATGGCGGGTGGAGTTTCAAAGCCGGCGGGCCTTTTACGGCATGGATGCCGGGGGAACCGTGTTGAAAATGCGATCCCCGGCATCACCCAGTCCGGGCAGAATATAGGCGTTTTCGTCGAGCTTTTCATCCACGGCACAGACATATACGGGTACGTCGGGGTGGTGCTGATGCACAGCGGCAATTCCCTCGGGTGCTGCAATGATGGAGAGCATACGGATTTTTTCTGCGCCCCAGTCTTTGACGCGCTGAATGCCTGCAACGGCCGATCCGCCGGTGGCCAGCATGGGATCAAGCACAAACACCAGGCCGGGCGGATTGCTGGAGAATTTCTGGTAGTATTCAACCGGCTGCAGCGTCTGTTCATCGCGATAAAAGCCGAGATGCCACACTTCGGCGGTCGGCAGCAGGTCGAGTACAGCATCCGTCATGCCGAGTCCGGCCCGCAGAATAGGAACCAGCCCGATTCGTGTGCCGAGTACGGCGCCCCGGGTTTCCATCAGCGGCGTCTGCACGGTTTCAGAGCGTACCGGCAGGTCGCGGGCGGCTTCGGCGGCCAGCAGGACGGCCAGACGCCGGATCTGAGCGCGAAAAATGTGGGGCGAGGTGTCCCGGTTGCGCAGATGCGTGAGGTGATGCTGAATCAGGGGATGATCGAGTTCAAACACGGTCTGCATGATCGCCTCCTTATTTTGCGTATTCGATGGCGCGGCTTTCGCGAATCACCGTGACCTTGATTTGTCCGGGATATTTGACCTCATCGTGAATCTGACCGGCAATGTTGCGTGCCAGCACCAGCGCATCGGAATCGCTGACCTTGCTTTCCTGGACAATGACACGCAGTTCACGTCCCGCCTGAATGGCATAGCTTTTTTCAACGCCTTTGTAGGAATCGGCGATTTTTTCCAGTTTGGCCAGTCGTTTGAGATAGAGGTCGGTGGTGTCCACGCGGGCGCCGGGACGCGCGGCGGTCATTGCGTCTGCAGCGGAGGCGAGAACCGCATAGGGGCTGCTTTTTTCAACGTCCTCGTGATGGGCCGCCACCGCGTTGTAGACGACCGGATCCTCGCCGTATTTACGCAGGAGGTTGCCGCCGATCACCGCGTGTGAGCCTTCAACCTCATGGTCGACCGCCTTGCCCAGATCGTGGAACAGCCCGACCCGTTTGGCGGTATCGACATCCAGATCCAGATCGGCGGCCATCATGGCCATCAGCGATGCCATTTCGATGGAATGGTCGAGCACATTCTGTTTGTAGCTGGTTCGATATTTCAGCCGGCCCAGAATCTGCACCAGTTCCGGATCCACGCCGGAGATGCCGAGCTGATACAGCGCGTCTTCACCGGCCTGACGAATCACCTCCTCAATCTCACTCTGCACCTTTGTGAGTGTGGATTCAATGCTGGCCGGGTGGATGCGTCCGTCGTCGATCAGTCGCTCCAGCGCAACGCGAGCCACTTCCCGGCGAACCGGGTCAAAGCAGGAGAGCATGACCATTCCGGGGGTTTCATCGATGATGAGATTCACGCCGGAGACCATTTCGAAGGAGCGGATGTTGCGGCCTTCTTTTCCGATCAGGCGGCCCTTCATATCATCGGACGGGAGCTTCACCTGGGTGACGGTTACATTGGAGACGTGGTCGGCTGCATAGCGCTCGATGGCCGCACAGACGATATCGCGTGCTTCATGGCGGGCTTTTTCCAGCGCGGATTTCTGCTGGTGGCGGATCAGTCCGCTGGTTTCTCCTTCGAGTTCTTTTTCCATCCGTTCCATGATCTGGCGGCGGGCGTCCTCGCGGGACAGCTGCGCCGCTTCCTGAATGCGCCGGATCTCTTCTTCCATGCGGGCATTGAGTTCTTCGTGCTTTGTTTTGAGTTCCGCTTCTTTTTCTTCCGCAAGCCGGATTTTTTCAGAGAGGGTTTGATCCTTGGTTTCCAGCAGTTCCAGCTTGCGGGCAATATCCTTTTCACGCGCGACGACCCGGTCTTCGAGTTCAATAATGCTCTGCCGTTTTTTATCGAGGCTGTGTTCGGCTTTTTCACGGGCTTTGAGCACCTCTTCCCGGGCGTGCACTTCGGCTTCATGCCGGATTGCATCCGCCTGTTTCTTGGCCTCCCCGAGAATGACGGTACCGCGCTGGTTGGCCGCGACCGCATTGGTCCGGGTCAGATAGGCGTGAAAGAAAAAGCCGAGTACGACAAAGCCGATATTGACGATGATGTCCTGGACACCGTTCCACCAGATTTCAATATGTTCCATGAAAAGTCCTTTATTTTTTAAGCAGTATGATTCGTTATAATATATCAGACCCCGGGGCCTGTCGATCGTTCGTCTCAAAATGAAGAATGTCCTGTTCGGTCACCACCCGATCCATTCGGACGTCGTGCCGGGTTGTCGGCACAGCGTCCAGGCATTGAAATGCAAAGCAGATTCCAATACGCAGTGCACGGTATTGCGGCAGCAGCCGGTCATAAAACCCGCCGCCGCGGCCGAGCCGGTTGCCGGCGCGGTCGAATGCCACGCCCGGCACCAGGATCAGGTCGAGCTCGCCCGGACCGGCCCAGACCGGATGTTCCGGCTCCGGAATGCCGAATTTACCTTTTTTGAGTTCCTGCGTGTATTGAGCCATTCGGTAGCTGCCGGTTTTTTCGTCAAACGCCGGGATAAAAACCCGTTGTTCCAAACATTGGAAAAGAGGGGTCACATCCACCTCATCGGGAAGCGGCATATAGGCACCGATCGCCTTCGCCTGCTGAAAAAGTTCGAACCCCTGGAACGTTTTAACCACCGCCGCACTCATTGTTTCCAGGGTTTGGGAATCCGGGCGTTGGGTTGCAATCCGTTCGCGAAGTCTCTCTTTTTCTGCGGGGCGAGTCGTCATTTCAATAGCTGTTTTACACGGAGGAAACAAAGCAATCGGAGCGTTTGTATTCTTTGCCCGCGAACCATCACTAATTGGCGTGGGTCACGGTGAAAAATATCCGGATCATTTGTGTGTTTCCTGCGTTCTTTTGCGGTTCATTGATTATGATTGCTTTTTACGGCGCGATTTCCAGAAGGCCAGCCGCTTTCCCATGGTGGCTTCATAGCCCTGATCGGTCGGGCTGTAATACACCTTGTCGGTCGGCACATATTCCTGATCCACAAAATGGCCTTCGCCGTTATGGGCATACTGATATGTCTGTGCGCCCTTGTCCGGCTTGGGGCCGCTCTGCAAATGTTTGGGAACGGGCAGGGTGCGGCCGTGCTCCACGTCGTCGAGCGCGGCATTGACCGCCAGATAACTCGCGTTGCTTTTGGGCGCGCAGGCGAGATAGGTGGTGGCCTGCGCCAGGATAATGCGTCCCTCGGGCATGCCGACAAAGTCCACCGCCTGCATGGCGGACGTCGCCAGCGTCAGCCCGCGCGGGTCGGCGTTGCCGATGTCTTCCGAAGCGAGGATCACCAGCCGCCGGGCGATAAAGCGCGGATCCTCTCCGGCGTAAATCATTTTGGCCAGCCAGTAGACGGCGGCGTCGGGATCGGAGCCGCGCACGCTTTTGATGAAGGCCGAAATGGTGTCGTAGTGCTCATCCTCGTCGTGATCATACGAAACGGCTTTTTTCTGCACCGACTCTTCGATTTCGTGTTTTGTAAGATGCACCATGCCGTCGTCGCCGGGCGGGGTGGTCAGTGCGGCGATTTCGAGCGCGTTGAGTGCACGGCGGGCATCGCCTTCGCAGACTTTGGCCAGATGATTGAGCGCCTCGCTGCCGGCCGTCACAAGCCCGTTGAGGCCGGCCGGATGTCTGAGCGCGTGTTTGAGAACTTCTTTAATCGACTCTTCGCTGAGCGGGTTGAGCTGAAAAATCTGCGAGCGCGAGTTGAGCGGGCTGTTGATGAAAAAGAAGGGGTTGTGCGTGGTTGCCCCGATCAGAATAATCTCCCCGTTTTCGACACACGGCAGCAGAACATCCTGCTGTGCTTTGTTAAAGCGGTGGATTTCATCAATGAACAGGATCGTGTCCTGAGCGCGCAGTTTTTTCCATTGACGGGCGCCGTCGATCCGTTTGCGCAGCGCCGCCACATTGGATAAAACGCCGCTGGCCCGTTCAAATCGCCGGTCGGTTGTCGTCGCGATCACCTCGGCCAGCGAGGTTTTTCCGCAGCCCGGCGGGCCGTAGAGAATGATGCTCGAAATGCGGTCGGCCTCGATGGCGCGGCGCAGCAGCTTGCCCCGGCCGAGGATGTGATCCTGCCCGACGATCTCATCGAGCAGGCGCGGCCGCATACGGGCCGCCAGCGGTGCAGTGCCTGCGCCTGCATTCGGCTGGTTTGCGGCCGGTTTGTTTTCGAACAGTTCCATGGCGGGCAGTGTACGGGGCGATGGGCGGCGCGAACACAAAAAAAACCGTTTCGACGCACCGAAACGGTTAAGAAAAAAGAGCCCTCTCCCGGCGGCTCATCTCCGAACCCTGGTTTGACCAAGTGGGAACCCTCCAGCGAGGGCGGAATACGCCGGCGCCTTCCCAAGTTCCCTTTTATTATAGTAACGGATCAGAGAATTATCGCCTGACCGGGCGGGCTGAATTTTTAAAGAACAATGTGAGCATGCTCTCCTCTTACTCACGTTCCGGATCATACGCCCGTCGCCGGTTCCGGTCAAGCACCGCTTTTAAGGCAACCTTCACGGATGACGGCTGAAACGGCGGCACAGACCTTTTTGCCGACGGCTTCGTGGAAGTCGTTTACCTTCTCATCGGTCAGGGTTCCCCTGGCCGAGCGGTAAATAAAACTGTAGGCCATGCTCTTTTTGCCTTTTTCCAGCGTTTTGCCGCGGAAGATATCGAACAGCGCCACCTTTTCGAGCTCAGCGGGGGCCGAACCGTTTATCGCTTTGAGAATGTCTTCGTGCCGGACCGCTTCATCGACGATGAAGGCAACGTCGCGCTCGACGGCCGGGTAGAGCGGAATGTCCTCCACCTCGCTGACTTTCCAGACATTGGAAACCAGCGGCTCGAGATCAAGTTCGGCTGCGGCGACCGGATCGTTCAGGCGCCATTCTTTCCGGGCGTTGGAATGAATCAGACCCAGCACGCCAACGCGGGTCTTTCCGGACAACACGGTGACGGCATGACCCGCCTCGAACGCCGGCGCGTTTTCCAATGGCTGGAACGTCACCTTGTTTACATTCTGCGCGGCGAGGAGTTTTTCGATCAGCCCTTTGAGCCAGAGGAAAATTTCTTCGTCGGCAACCGCGCGCTGTTTATCCAGTGCGCCGCGCCCTGCGGGCCCCATCAGCCCGAGGCAGACCGTTTCGCTCTGGACCGGGCCGGTTTCGCTTTTGGCAAAGGTGCGGCCGATCTCGAAAAACACGGCCTCATCAATCTGCCGCGATTTATTGCGCCCGAGACTTTCGATCATCTGGGGAATCAGCGAGGTGCGCAGCACGGACTGTTCGGCGCTGATGGGGTGGGGGAGTTCCTCGCGAAGGTCGAACCCGTTTTTGCCGAAAAGGTCGAGCAGCGGATGGTTCACCAGCGTATAATTCATAATTTCCCGTGCGCCGAGGCCGACCAGGTTTTTACGGCAGGCGGTGACGGCGCGGGTCCGATCGTCGTGTGCCCCCGCAATGGTTTCGGCAACCGGCAGCTTTTCGGGAATCTTGTCGACGCCGTGCATGCGGGCGACTTCCTCGATGATGTCGACTTCGCGGGTGAGGTCGTCGCGGAAGGTCGGAATGTCAAGCACCGCCTTTTCATCGTCGCTCTCAAGAATGTCGATTTCCAATGTTTGGAAAATTTGTTTCATCGTTTCAACCGGCACGTCGAGGCCGATGAGCTTGCAAATGTTGGTCCAGCGCACGGTGATCTTCCGTTTGGTTTTCGCAGACGGATAGGCATCGACCACCCCGCTGCAAACGTCTGCCCCGGCAAATTCAGCCATCAGCGCAGCGGCGCGGCGGGACGCCCATTCGACGGAATCGGCATTGACGCCGCGCTGGAAGCGGTAGGAGCTGTCTGTGTACAGGCCGAGTGTTTTTGCGGTACGGCGGATGCACGAGGGATCGAAGGTGGCGGATTCAATCAGGACGGAAGAGGTTCCGGTTCTGATTTCCGTGTTGGCCCCGCCCATGACACCGCCGAGTGCGACCGCTTTTTCGGGGTCGGCAATGACGACCATGTCGGCGTCCAGTTCACGTTCCACATCATCGAGCGTCGTAAATTTTTCGCCCTGCGCAGCCGTACGTACGATGATTTGTCCGTCCTTCACCAGGTTCATGTCGAAGGCGTGAAGCGGGTGACCGGTTTCGAGCAGGACATAGTTGGTGATGTCCACGACATTGTTGATGGCGCGAATGCCGCAGGCCTCGAGGCGCTTCTGCATCCATTCGGGGGAGGGGCCGATGGCAGCGTTTTTGAGGATACGTGCCGTGTAGCGCGGGCATTTTTCCGCGTCCTGCACGTCCACGCTGACGAGCTGATCAGCCGGTGGATCGATTTCTTTCAGTTCAACCGCGGGTCGTTTCAGCTCCGTTCCGTAGAGGGCGGCCACTTCGCGGGCAATTCCGATGATGGACAGACAGTCGGGGCGGTTGGGTGTAATCTCCAGTTCAAACACGGTTTCCGGCGGGCCGAGCACCGCCGCCAGCGGCGTGCCGGGCTGGAGCGCGGCGTCGAGAACGAGCAGGCCGCTATGGTCTTCGCCCAGGCCGAGTTCGTCTTTGGCGCAAAGCATGCCGCGCGATTCAACCCCCCGGATTTTTGCTTTTTTCAGTTTGATTCCGCAGGGCAGGGTCGTGCCGGCCGCTGCAAACGGATAGCATCCGCCGACGGCGGCATTCGGGGCGCCGCAGACGACGGTCAGCGTTTCATCCGCACCGTATTCAACGGTGCAGAGACGCAGTTTGTCGGCATTCGGATGCGGTTCGACGGCGGTGACCCGCCCGACAACCACCCCGTCAAAGGTTCCGCCGACCGTCTCGATGTTTTCAACCTCAAGTCCGGCAAAGGTCAGTTTGTCGGCAAGGCCCTCCACCGTATCGTCGAACGATACATAGTCCCGGAGCCAGCTGAGCGGAAATTTCATGTTTTAAACGCCTTATGGATTCAGTAGATTTCTCTTGTTTGTGAGGGCTTTGTATAACCGAGCGGGGCCTTTGTGCACAAGAAAAAGGGAGAAGGAATGGCGTGGTGGATGGGTGGAGAAATGGATGAATGGATGGAAATCCAATGCTCCAGCACTCCAAGACTCCGTTTGATCTGAAGCTTGTGGAATGGAAGGTAAGGAACATTTCAGATGGTAGAGGTTACGGCGGTTATACAAAATGAAGCGGGAATTCACTGTCGCCCGACCGCGGTCATTACGCAGGCTGCGACCGAATACGGCGGGACCGTTACGGTGAGCGCTCCATCCGGCTCGTGTGAACTCGGTTCGGCGCTGGAACTGATGATGCTCGGTCTCGAACCGGGCACGACCGTTGTCATTGAGGTGGAGGGTCCTGAGGAAGAGACCGCGGCCGCGAAATTCAAAGAGCTGTTCGAAACCGAATTTGACTTTCCCAATGCGAACCCGGCCTGACCGGATCGCAACAGGCGGCCGGAAGGGGTCGATCCGTAATCGATCTGAAATAAACTGCGATGAAAAGGGCCGTCAGGCATGGCTGCTGCGCTGAAAATAAAAGGCGGTAAATCCGTTTAAAAAACCGTTTCTCTTTGCTAAAAAGAGTCATGTTCTATCTGTTCCCGAAAGTAAATGAACGGCTTTTCCCCGGGGCGGCGGACTATCGGCGGCTGTCCGGCAGCGGCACTGTACATGAAACGGCCGGACGGTATTTCCCCTACAGCGAACGCCATCTGCAGGCACTGTGGTATGATGATTCGATCCGTCCGGCCGAGTTGAAAACCTCGCGCGGCGAGCCGGTGTCCGTTGAAACCGCCGGTCGCTGGAATCTGGAGGCCGGCCCGGATTTTCTTCATGCCGTTCTTCGAATCGGACGTGAACAGCGTCGCGTCGCGGGCGACGTCGAGATTCATGTGTTTCCCCGGGACTGGAAACATCACGGTCACGCCGGGGATTCGCGGTATGAGCAGGTTCGCTTCCACGTGACCTGGTTTGGCGGACCGGTCAATGAAACCCTGTTCCCGCCCGGAACCGTGCATCTCGCCCTGTCGGATGTCTGTGCCACGGATCTGGAGAGCATTGACCTGACGGCCTACCCATACGCGGAACCGCGCGCGTCGGCGGATTTTCCAATGCTTGGAAAAAATCCGGATGAAATTTTCCAAACATTGGAAGCGGCCGGTGAAGAACGGCTGCGGCAAAAGACCCTGCGCATGGCCTGGCTGATTGAACAGCGCGGCGAAGCGCAGGCGCTTTATGAAGAAACAGCGGCTGCGCTGGGATATAAGAACAACAAACAGCCGTTTCGTGACCTGGCCCGCCGCCTTCCTCTCGCCGCACTTGCTCGGTATGGTGATGACTGGAAAACGATTTACTCGGTTTTACTGGGGGTTTCGGGGTTGCTTCCGAAACAGCCCGGCGCGAAGTGGCCGGCGGCGGCGAAAAAAGAACTTCGTTCCCTGTGGGACTTGTGGTGGAAAGAAGAGCACAAATGGGACGAGATTGATCTTCTCAGCAAAGCAGACTGGAATTTGTCCGGCATGCGCCCGCTCAACCATCCCGTCCGGCGGCTGTGCGCGCTCGCGCAGTGGATGGGTTCCGGAGCCTTTGAAAAGGAGGAGGCCTTCCGCCGGTTCAACCCCTGTTTCTGGAGCGAACACATCGGCTGGACGGGAAAAGAGAAAAAGGCGGAGCTGGTCGGAAAGGGGCGGTTGCAGGCGATTGAATTGAATGTGCGGGTGCCGTTTCGACTGGCAACAGGGCGTCAGACCTCGTTGGAAAAACTGCCGGTTGAGCCGATGAACAGTGTGATTAAGGAAACGGCGTACACGCTGTTCGGCCCCGATCATTCGCCCGGATTCTACCGCACGGCGCTCGCCCGTCAGGGCCTCATCCAGATATTCAACGATTTTATTCTGACCGGACGGCTGGAAGACATTTTGATAGGAGGCATAAATGAAAGAAAAGGTTAGAGAGCTTTCGGTTGATGGGCGTGACGCGCTTTTGGTGACCGGAGGGAAGGGGCTTTTTAGCAAGGTGATGAGCTTTGTAGTGGTGGGCTTGCTGAGCGCGCTTCCGAGCGTAGCTGTTTATTTTTTGGTGGAGATTTCTGAAAAAGCTTTTGTTTTCTTTTTTGTCCCGCTTTTTCTAGCTTTGGTCGCCATGGGGGTCTTCGTTCTGCTTCTGGAAGAGATGGAGATGACGCTGGTTGACGGTGGAGATACGTTGGGGTTGCATAAAAAAACACCCTTTGGAGCTAGAGACGTTGTTCTGGAAAAGACGGACATTGGTGCATTTATGATTCGGCCTTGCCGCATCGGTTTTCGGTACAATCTTGTTTTGGAGTGTGTTCCAAATAAGAAGAGATTTTTACCCAAACAGTTTCCGATTGGGCATGCATATTGGACGATCAAGGAGTTTGAGGTGATATCAAAATGGCTTCAGCAACGGGTTGACGGCATCAAGATTCAATCTGCAAATTAAGACTTTGTTTGGAATGAGATGGCTTAGCCTGTCTCGCTGAGGCGTTTCTGTTCTTCGGCGTTGAGCAGGGCGTGGGCGTCGCGCAGGATGCCGGGGATGTCGGCGGCGAAGGGGCTTTTTTCCAGAACAGGCGCGAGGTCTTCATTCTTGAAGTCAGCGGCTTTCTGCCCCGGGAACCAGTGCCCGGCGTTCCTGATGAGGTTGTAGCGCATCTTGCCGAAATCGATCATGTCGAGGCCTTTGGCGAAGGTCCACAGACGCAGGATTTCAGCAATGTTGATTTGGCCGGGAACGTCGTCGGGATGCGGAAGCCCTTCGTGCCAGTGGTGAGCCCACTCGGTGCCGAGTTTTTTTTCCAATGCCTGGAATACCCGGGCTTCAATTTTCCCAAGCAGCGGAAGCTTTTCTTCCAACCCTTGGACGGCGGCAACGTGTTCGACGAAGTCAGACGGGCGCGAAGCGCCGATGGACAGCGTGTGTACGTTGGGATCTCGCAGGCAGAACAGGTCGTTGAAGGCCATGGGCGTAAGCGGCCGGCAGAGGTCAATGAGTTTGGGCGGCGGCTGGTAGAGCATGCCGCCTTTATCGACGGGGCTGATGATGAACACGCCCATATCCTGCGCGATGGCGGCGTCGACGGCGGGGCGGTTGCAGGCGATTGAATTGAATGTGCGGGTGCCGTTTCGACTGGCAACAGGGCGTCAGACCTCGTTGGAAAAACTGCCGGTTGAGCCGATGAACAGTGTGATTAAGGAAACGGCGTACACGCTGTTCGGCCCCGATCATTCGCCCGGATTCTACCGCACGGCGCTCGCCCGTCAGGGCCTCATCCAGATATTCAACGATTTTATTCTGACCGGACGGCTGGATGAATGCCGCTTTTGATTCCTGTTTTCTCCCCGGACGAGCCCTGAGCGGTAAGCCGGGAAGATGCATTTTATGTTGGAGCGCGATGGTTAAC
The DNA here is from genome assembly GCA_964542135.1 of uncultured Verrucomicrobiota bacterium. Classification (GTDB taxonomy): domain Bacteria; phylum Verrucomicrobiota; class Kiritimatiellia; order Kiritimatiellales; family Tichowtungiaceae; genus Tichowtungia. Next base: position 30,743 of record CAZITJ010000004.1, on the reverse strand, counting down.
GGGTTTGCTTTTCGAGCGCTTTGGGCGGGCTGAAGATGATGTGGCTCAGGATGGCTCGGCGCAGGGCTTTCCGGTTTTTAAGATGCAGCTCTTTTCCGATGCCCTGTGTTCCGGACGCGGCCTCGGTATAGGAGGGGACATCGATCGTGCGGTTCATGCTCGGTATCGAGGGCAGCCGGATGGAGGGAATGCCGCGACGGAAGGAACTCATACGCGGACGGACGTGCGTTTCCACTTCTTCGATCGGTCGGACCGATGCGTCCTCGATTTTTGCTTTCCGGTCGATGGGTTTAACATTCGATCCTTCGATGGCGGCGGCCTGCCGCATGGAAACGATGTCCGGCGATGTTTCAGCCGCCGGTGTGATCCGGCGCACGGGATGATCGGCCGGCAGTTCTTCGGCGACAGCTTCGGGCTCCGGCACGTCAAAGGTCTGCGCGCCGGTGATCTCGCTCATCAGTTCGGCAAAGCGATCCCGGGCCAGCGGCGGCTTTTCCTGTTCTTCAGCGGGGCGGCTGCGCCGGCGCTCCGCCGCCTTTTTTTTGGCGGCCGCCCCGGCAAACTGGGCGATCGCCCAGAAGAGTCCGACGACCAGCCAAATCAGGTCTTCCGCGCCCGCACGCACCATCCGGCCGGCCGGTTCGGCCTGCGCGGGTTCACCGCGGCAGTACATCCATAAAACCGGCAGAATGCCGATTGCGCATATGCCCGCCCATCCGGAAAAAACGTTTTTTCCGGATGGGCCCGGCCGGACTGTTTCGGTTTGATTCATTTCGTTTCCGGCGCTTATTCGCTTACGTCGGGTTCATCGTTGTCATCGGAAGCCAGCGATTCACGCATCGACGTGTCGGCCATCACATTCTGCATGCGGTAAAAGTCCATGACACCGAGGTTGCCTTCCTTGAAGGCCTGCGAGATGGCTTTGGGTACTTCGGCCTGGGCTTCGATGACTTTGGACTGCATCTCCTGCACCCGGGCGCGCATTTCCTGTTCGGCGGCGATGGCCATAGCGCGGCGGCCCTCGGCCTCGGCCTGCCGCATTTTTTTATCGGCTTCGGCGCGTTCGGTTTCGAGCTTGGCACCGACGTTGGATGTATCGGAGGCGCCGGCGACGGAGACATCGGCGATGTCGATGGAAACAATTTCAAAGGCGGTTTGTGCGTCGAGGCCGCTTTCGAGCACCTTGCGGGAAATCTGGTCGGGATTCTCGAGTACGTTTTTATAGGACGCCATCGAACCGACGGCGCTGACGATGCCCTGTCCGACGCGGGCAATGATGGTTTCCTCGGTGGCACCGCCGACGAGCTGGTCGAGGTTGGTGCGTACGGTGACGCGCGCTTTGATGAGCAGGCGGATTCCGTCTTTGGCGACCGCATCAAGCACGTTGTTGCTCTGCTCATGGCTGGGGCAGTCGATGACCTTGGGGTTGACACTGGTGGTAACGGCATCGAGGATATCGCGGCCGGCCAGATCGATGGCTGCGGCCTGCTGGAAGCTCAGTTCGATATTGGCTTTGTCGGCTGCGATGAGCGCCTGTACGACGTTGATGACGTTGCCGCGGGCGAGGTAATGCGCCTCGAGCAGGTCGGTACTGATTTCCAGTCCGGCCTTGACGGCCTGAATGCGTGCGCGCGCGATCAGTGTGACCGGCACTTTTCGCAGGATTTTCATGCCGATCAGGCTGCTGAGCCGGATATAGGCCCCGGAGCCCCACGCCTGAACCCATACGGCGATGACCGACAGAATGATGGCCGCGAAAACAAAGACGACCAGCAGTAGAAAAATGCCCAGAATGGTTCCGATTCCGCCCATGATTTATTCCTCCGTTGTTGTTTGTTCTGTTTGAATCACAAAAACCGGTTTCTTAAACAGTGCCAGGATAAGCGCTCCGATTCCGAAGAGCGCTGCCAGCAGGTGTACCGGCATGGAAAGCAGGGTAAAGGCGTTCAGTATGTAGAAGACCAGCAGCCCGGCGGCGAGGATCCAGAAGCGGTTGTGTCCGCTCAGCGAACTGCGCCGGAGCAGAATCGAACCGATCCAGAAACCGGTGATGATTTTGCTGAGATAGAGAAGGATCGCATAGAATCCCGCGCTCAGCAGTCCCAGCGGCAGGCCGATCAATGTGAGCATCAGCAGCAGTGACGCCGCGGGAATCAGAAAGAGGGCGGCGAACCCGGTCAGGACGCAGGGGCCCCTTGCTGTGCGCAGCAACTGCACGCTGCGCGTCGTGTAGGCGGGAAAAAGCGCGCTGAAAACCAGTCCCGTCAGCAGGGCGGCAACCGCAAATCCGGCGTGTCCGGCCAGATCCGGTTTCAGGATGTGCCGCTGCGGGGGCGGGGCCGGCCGGCGAATCAGTTCGCCGCCGATCACGACGGACGCGGCGGGGAGAAGTTCGCCGGGAGCTGTATAGGTCAGATTGCCGTCAATTTGAGTGTGCGGGAGCAATACAATATCCTGTGCGGTTATGAATACGTCTCCGCCTGCACGGCCGCCCAGCGTCACTTTCTGGGCCGCAATGTGCACTTCGCCGTCCACGGTTCCTTCACTGGTGACCGTTTCGCCGGCACAGCGCATTGATCCGGCTACGGCCGCGTCCGGCAAAACCGTGATTTGCGAGCCGACGGCTGTCAGCGACTGGTCCAGGGTGCCGGACACCTGCACGGTCTGTGCAATGGCCCGGACGTGATCGTGAAAGCGACCTGCCAGCCTGACGCGTTCGCTTGCCCCGGCCCATACATCGCCCCCGAACCGACCGCTCAGTTCAACGAGGGTCCCGGCGGCAAACAGATCGTCCTCCGCTTCGCCCCGGACGGTAATCTGCTGTGCACCGATCCAGGTGACCTGTTCCAGACGCTCGTGTTCGGCCCGGACAAACCGGTTGGTTCCGATCCATTCAGCCGCCTGAGCCGCGTGAAGCCCGCTTCCGATCAACAGGGCCAGGCTGATTGTTTTCCACATGGCAGATCCTGCGTTACGCATTTGTTTCTCTCACATAAATCCGGTTTCCCTCTGCGCGAACCACGGTAACGGCAGTGTTTTTTTCAATCCAGGTCCCGTCCGCGGCGATGACATCGGCGAGGCGCCCCTCAATTCTGGCTTTTCCGGCGGGTCGCAGCGTGCTTAGCGCTGTGCCGCTCATTCCCGGTTCCCAGCGGGGTTTGTTTGCGGGCGTATCCGATTCGCCCGTCCCCAGCTTCTGTGCCAGCGACAGCGCCCGTCCGACCGGGCTTTGCGGCAGATATTTCATCCAGACATAAACGGCGCCGCCGCTGAGTGTCAGAATCAGAAGCAGGCTCAGCCAGCCGAACAGGGGCGGGAAGCTTGTGAAGCCGATGACGGCCGCGCCGATCAGCGCCGCGGCTCCCGCGATGCCCAGGATACCGCCCGGAACAAAAATTTCCGCGCCGATCAGGAACAGTCCGCAGAGAAGAAGAGTGAAATACCAGCTCATGCGCCGGATACTACGCTCTCGCCGGCGCAATGAAACGCAAAAACAGCCCGAATGTTCTCCGCCTGCCGGCGACGTTTCCCGCCCGGGCCGATTCCCGTCGTTAAGCACCGGCGGAAATGAAGCGGTTTGTGCTCCCGTTATGAGTCCCATACTTAACTAAGTATGGGACTCGATCTTTTCGCTGACTCTGGTTCAGAGACTGGATTCGATACGAATACGCCAATCGATACTGTTTTTCACCGGAAGAGCCGCCGGGCAGGGGCTATGACGGGCTGGATGATTTTGCCGACGAGCCGGCAGATGGTGCCCCGGAGAGGACTTGAACCTCTGACCTACGGATTAGGAATCCGTCGCTCTGTCCAGCTGAGCTACCGGGGCCGGGATCGGGAGTATGACGGATGAAGGATAAAAGATGAAAGCGGAAACTTCTTCTTGAGAAAGGCCGTGAAGCCGGGCTTGAAATCAGGTTTTGAATTGAGCAAAATGCGATTTATTCAGTCAGAATTTTTGAGGAGAGTTCAATGAAAATTACAAATGTGATCGACGGGATTTACCGGATATCGGTGAATATCGAAGAAGAGGGGTATCTGTTCGAAGGGATCTGGCCGGTTCCCAACGGGGTTTCGATTAACGGATATCTGATCAAGGGCGAACAAAACGTACTGATTGACCTGACTCAGGATATTATGGATTTCCCGGCCGAGTTTGCCCGGCAGATTGAATCTGCATCGCTGGCTCTTGAAGATATTGACATCCTGGCGGTCAATCATATGGAGCCGGACCACAGCGGCTGGCTGAAGGATTTCTGCCGAATCAATACAAAGGCAAAAATATACTGTACTGAAAAAGCGATTCCTCTGCTGAAGCAGTTTGCAGGGGTTTCTGCCGACCGGGCGGTTGCCATTACGGACGGCATGACGCTGGATGTCGGCGGCTATGAGCTTCAGTTTTTCAATACACCCAACATCCACTGGCCGGAAACGATGATGACCTATGAGACGAAGCGGGGCGTTCTGTTTTCCTGCGACGCGTTCGGTTCCTACGGGTCGGTCGACGAAGATGCGGTGTTTGATGACCAGGTTTCTGATGAAAAGCATGCGCTTTATGAAAAAGAGGCTTTGCGTTATTACGCCAACATTGTAGCCGGTTTCAGCCTGCCGGTTCAGAAGGGGCTGGAAAAACTTGGCGGGCTGGACATCAGGGTGATCTGTCCGTCGCACGGCATCATCTGGCGTGAAAATCCCGGCAAGATCATCGCGGATTACAAACGGTATGCCGGATATTCCAAAGGGCCCGGTGAAAAAGAGGTCACGCTTGTCTGGAGCAGTATGTACGGCAATACAAAACAGATTGTGCGCACGATTGTCGAGGTGCTGCGCAGTCGAAAAATTCCGGTGCATGTTCATCGGGTGCCCGAAGACGATGTCGGTCATATTCTGGGCGATGCGTGGAAAAGCCGCGGACTTATTTTCGGTATGCCCACCTATGAGTATAAAATGTTTCCTCCCATGGCGCACGTGATCGACGAGCTCATCATGAAGAAGGTTAAAAACAAAAAGGTTTTCCGGTTCGGATCCTTCGGATGGGTCGGCGGTGCGCAGCGCGATTTTGATGCCAGAACCGAAACGTCCGGCTGGGATGTGGTCGGCTGCTTTGAATGGCAGGGGGCGCCGACCGATGCGGATCACGATAAAATCCGTGAAGCGGTCGGGGCCTATTGCGACGCCCTGGAGGCAAATGAATAGATCCGGGCGGTGTTAAACCGGGTCAGCGAACGAGGGTCAGGGTACGATCGGCGATGAGCTTGCCGTCGAGCCAGCTGCGGATGCGCCACGGCCCGGCTTTGTCTTCAATGGGCTCCCAGGTGGTATCCCCGAGAAAAAATTTCCAATCGCTGGAACGCACATATTCTTCCCCGGTGAAGGGCGGGTCGATGTCCCCGTCGGCGCGGCGGAAGGGCGGGTGGTCGATTTGAAAGGTAAGCTTCATGCCGCGGCCTTTGCGGATGTGGAGAATGACCCCGAATTCGACGCCGAGCTCGCAGGGGATTTCTTCGGTGAAGCGAATGACCTTTGGCAGGTCTTTGCCTTCTTTCTCGAGCGGGGTATAGAGCCCCCAGCTTTCGATTTTTATTTCCGGTTTTTGCTTAGACATCGGCGTAATACGTAACGAATAATGCGTAACAGGGGAATTCGTTTTGATTACGAATTACTCGTTACGCATTGGTCTGTTTTCGGATGAAGGATGCGCGACCCGGAACTTTGTGGGCGAAGATCAGTTCAAAGTCGGTCACTTCGTCCTCCGATGGAACAAAGGGGTCGATTGCCCGGAACCGATCGTCGGCTTTAAGCAGGGCGGAAATCTCCTCGAAGTAGGGCAGGTGGTCGGTTGCAACATGGATTTTTCCGTCGGGTTTGAGGATGCGGGCGACCGCCGCCATGAACCGTTTGTTGAAGAGGCGGTTATCGTGGTGCTTTTCCTTCGGCCACGGATCGGGATAGAACACGTAGAGGGTATCGACGCTCTCGGGTGCCAGCAGGTACGTGACGGCGTAGCAGCCGTCGACCCGAAACAGCCGGATGTTGCGGAGGTTCTGTCGCAGGGCTTTTTTGTCAATTTTTCTGATCCGTTTGAGCATGCGGTCGATTCCCAGAAAGTTGGTATCGGGATATTTGGCGGCGCGGGACAGCAGAAAGCGTCCTTTGCCACAGCCGAGATCGATCTCAAACGGGTGCTTCGGATGGTCGAAATACGTCCGGAAGTCGGTTGGATTCAGGAAGTCCTCCGGATGCACGCGCAGGGTTTTTTCAGGCAGTATGATCATTTTTTCAGCAGGTTCTGGATTCTGTTTTTCATACGTGTCAGGGCGGTTTTATGCAAATAAAATGATTTCATATCGCCACCGGCAGACCGGAGACCCGCCGGTCGGGTCCCGCAGGCTTGACAAAAATCAACCCTTCAATAAATCTTGCGCAATGAAGCGGCGATCCGGACCGTCCCGCCGGCACGTGTGCCTTCAATCGAAAAACGCGTTCATATCAAGAATGTAAGGGTTTTCGTATGGATGAAAACGATGGTCATCGTATTCCGCGGGCTGTGTTCCGGCGTTTTCCCGATCTCGCCGTTTTTATTGTTATTCTGTTGCTCGGGATGGTCTATACGCTGAATTTGGATTCTATTCTTGATATCCGACTCAGCGATGAATCGCATTATCTTCACAGGGGGATGATGATTCCGCAGCAAATCCCCTCTGCTGAGAAATCGCCGGGGTACAGTCTGTGGTACCGTATGCTTTCTTTTGTGCAGCCTGACACGGCCCGGCTCTATTTCCTGAATTACAGACTGATGACGATCCTTCCGGCGCTTGCTGTTTTTCTGACGCTTCGTGTCTTTCGTGTTTCACGTTTAATTGCATTTGCTGCTTCCGCTGTTTTTCTGTTCAGCACATCAAATATACTCACCTGGCCGAAAATCAGTCATTTCACAGCGTTGGTTTTGCTGGCGGGCATCCTGCTGTCCGGGTTGATGCGCAACAGGATTCTTCAGATCAGCACGCTGACGGGGACCGCACTGGCGGCCTCATACATCCGTCCGGAGTTTTTTGTAGCATACGCCTGCCTGTGCGTATTTCTGCTTCTTTGGACGATCGGTGATTATCTGAAGAACCGTTCAGTCAGGGTCTTTGTTCCATTGACGGTCATTCTGGCGCTCGGTCTGGGACTGGCTTTTTGGCTGGGGGTTCCTGTTGCGAGCGGGGATCGGAGTATGGTTGCCTTCGGGCAGCATTATGCACTGCACTGGGTGAAGTGGACCGGAGCCGCGGAGGACCCGTGGACAACCTGGGAGGTGATAATCGAAAAAGATTTCGGATCCATCCACAGTCCCGTTCAGGCGCTGTCGGCCAATCCGTCGGCCTTTCTTCGGCATGTTCTTGAAAACCTCAGGGTTTTTCCGGGAAAGCTTCTGAAACTATTTTTTTCCAGCCATCCTCGTTGCTTCCGTGCGTATCTGATTTTGAAGCTGGGGATCGCAGTGCTTGCTCTTGGCGGGCTTCCTTATCTTTGCGGCGGGGGATTTCGGGGCTTGAAACGCTTTCTTCGGGAGAACCTGACGTCGACCTGGCTCCATTTGACCCTGATCGGTCTGCTTTCGCTGCCGGTGCTCATCTCCATTATTCTGATTTATGCCCGGCTTCACTACGTGTACCTGTTTGGACTGCTTTCCGGGGTAGGGGCGGTGATGCTCCTGTTTCGCACGGTCGGAAATGATAAGAAAGGGTCAACCTACATATTCACGGCTGTCGTGGCCACAGCCTCATTGATTCTGGTGCACCCGGTAGCGGATGCAGTCGCCGCCAATTCGCAGCCTGTACTGAAAACCGTTTCGTTTCTCCGTCAGCTCAATCTTACGGAGCCTGTTCACATTCTCGAGGCCGGCGGCGGGCTGGGGCTGTATGTCGGCAGAAACTATTCCGGGGTTTCTCAAACGGAAAAGGAACGGCCGTTCACAGAGTTTTTAAGCCGGCATTCGATCAATATGGTGGTTGTATCCCCGCGTCTGTCTCACGATGTTCGTTTTCGTGATGATCCTCAATGGCGGCGGTTTGTGCAGAATCCCGGAGCCTTTGGGTTTCTGAAAATGGACGTGCCGGATGTGGATCACTGCACGGTATTGATCGCTGAAAGCCTTGTCGGGAAAGACGAACCGGCGGATCCATCCAACACAGCGGAGTCGGCCGGCGGATCTCCAGAAGCAGGCCTTCATTAAACAGTATATACAGCGTACATCGGACCGGCGGCCGGGTCTGCTTCGGAAACGGCATCATTAAAACGGAATGAAGCGGGTCCGCGGTGTGATTTTTTTGATGACGGCGGCCAGCAGTTTGGAAACCGCTTCAAGGTCTTTGAGGCTGATGAGCTCACACGGGCTGTGCATGTGGCGCAGCGGAATACTCACCAGTGCGGTGGCGCACCCGGCGCGGTTGAGTTGAATCGCGTTGGCGTCCGTTCCGGTGCCGCGCGCTTCAGCCACAATCTGTACCGGAATGGTTTCCGCTTTCGCGGTCTTTACAATCAGCTCGAACAGTTTCGGGTTGATGTTCGGTCCGCGCGTAACCACGGGTCCGCCGTCGATTTTAACAAGCCCTTCCTGCTGCACGACACTTCCAATGTTGGGGTGATCGGTGGCGAAGGTGACATCGACGGCGATGCCGACATCCGGTTCAATCCCGAAAGCCGCCGTGCGCGCGCCGCGCAGGCCGATTTCCTCCTGTACTGTGGCGACCACGTGTACTTCGCATTGCGACTCGGCGTTGGCCAGCAGGCGGCCCGCCTCCAGCACGGCAAAGGCGCCGGCGCGGTCATCGAAGGCGCGTCCCGCCGCCCGGCCGTTGCGGAGTTCCTCAAACCCGTACTGGATCACCAGCGGGTCGCCGATGCTGACCAGCTTCTCGGCATCTTTTTTATCTTTGGCGCCGATATCGACCCACAGGTCTTTAATCTCAGAAACTTTTTTTCGTTGCTCCTGCTCCTGCAGGTGGATGGCCATCTTGCCAATCACGCCGCTGATTTTCTTTCCGCTGTTGCCGATGATGTGCACGCGCTGGCCCTGCGCGATCTGCGGGTCCCATCCGCCGACCGGCGCGATCCACAGAAAGCCCTTCTCGTCGATATGGGAAATCAGGAAACCGATCTCGTCGTAGTGACCGGCCAGCATGACTTTCACCCTGCCGCCTTTGTTGAACACCGCATGCGAGTTGCCGTGCACATCGGTTTCAACCTTGTCGGCGTATTGAGAGGCATACTCTTTCCACACTGCGGCGGCGCAGTTTTCATAGCCGGACGGGCTGATGGCGTTGATCATATCGGCGAGAAATGTTTTCGATGTTTTGTTCATAGGAAGTCCTTTGGGTTAAAACACTCATTTTTCCAAGGTTTGGAACTTTTACAACCGAAATTTTCAACCATTGGAATCTGTTGATAGAAACAGTGGCTTGATCCGGCAGGGCGGGCTCTTCTATAGTGTCCGCTCTGGGAGGAAATGATGAGTAATGCCAGCCATATGGATGTTTCGTATGTCGCCAATCTCGCGCGGATTGAGTTGACGGAGGAGGAAACCGCGCTGTTTCAGGGGCAGCTCGATCAGGTGCTCGACTATGTCGAGCAGCTCAACGAGCCGGATGTGGCGGATGTGCAGCCGACGGCTCATGCCATGCCGCGGGTCAATGTGCTCCGTGAAGATGCGCCGCGCGCATCCATCGACCACGATGCCGCCATCGCCAACGCCCCCGCCGCCCGCGACGGGCAGATCCTTGTCCCCAAAATCAACGAACAATTTTAGGGAACCACTAATCTTCACTATTTCACACTGATGGGGAGGAAAGAATGTTAGAGCAGGAAGGGTATGATCTGATGGCGGCGGCCTTTGAGGTGTACAACGAAGAGGGTTTTGGGTTTCTGGAGGAAATCTATCAGGAATACATGGAGATCGAATTGAAAGAACGCGGCATTTCGTTTGTGGCTCAGAGTGAATTGACCGTGTTTTATAAAAAACACCCCTTGAAGAAAAAATATCGCCCGGATTTGTTGGTATTCGGTGAAATTATTGTTGAGCTAAAAGCTGTTAAATCGCTTTGCCCTGAGCACGAAGCGCAACTTCTTGATTATTTAAAGGCGACCGGCAAACGGGTTGGATATCTGGTCAATTTTGGGAATGCCAAGGAACTGGAATGGAAGCGAATGGCTCTTTAATTAGTGCCGATTAGTGAAGATTAGTGGTTAAAATGAGTGGATTAAATACCAAAACCATTTGTGAGCTGAGCGCGATGCTCGCCGCGGGGGAGTGCACCTCTGTCGAAGTCGTCAATGACGTGCTCGCCGCGATTGATGAGCGTGACGGGAAGGTCGGTGCGTACCTGACGATTGACCGCGAAGCCGCGCTCGAAGAGGCCGCGGCCGCCGACAAGGCGCGCGCCGGCGGCAGAACCGGCGCGCTGCTCGGCATACCGATTGCAATTAAAGATCTGCTCAATGTCAAAGACCAGCCCTGCACCTGCGCCTCCAAAATTCTCGAGGGCTACACCGCGCCCTACGACGCCACCGTGATTGCCAGGCTCCGCGAAGCGGGCGTCATCCTGCTCGGTCGTGTCAATATGGATGAGTTTGCCATGGGCTCGAGCACCGAAAACTCCGCGCTCGGGAAAACATCCAATCCCTGGAACGCCGACCATGTGCCCGGCGGCTCCTCCGGCGGCTCGGCCGCCTGCGTCGCCGCCGACGAAGCCATCGCCTCGCTCGGGTCGGACACCGGCGGGTCTATCCGCCAGCCCGCCGCCTTCTGCGGCTGCGTCGGCCTCAAACCGACCTACGGCCTGGTTTCGCGCTACGGCCTGACCGCCTTCGCCTCGTCACTCGACCAGATCGGCCCGCTCACCAAAACGGTGAAGGATTCCGCCATCCTGCTTGAAGCCATTGCCGGGCACGACGACCGCGATTCGACCTCGGTTCCCGCAGAGATTCCAACCCTTGGAAAAAATCTTACGGACGACCACAGCCTCGCAGGCATGAAGCTCGGTCTGCCGAAGGAATATTTTGTGGATGGCATGGATCCTGAAGTGGAAAAGGCTGTGCGCGCCGCGGTCGCGCACTGCAAAAGCCTCGGCGCGGAGATTGTTGATGTGAGTCTGCCGAACGCGAAGTACGCGATTGCGGTGTACTACATCATTGCCACCGCCGAAGCCTCCGCCAACCTGGCGCGCTTCGACGGCATTCGCTACGGTCTGCGCCTCGACGGAAAAGACCCGATTGAACTCTACGGCAAAACCCGCGCCGCCGGATTCGGTTCCGAGGTCAAACGCCGCATCATCCTCGGCACCTATGTGCTCTCCAGCGGGTATTACGACGCCTACTACCTGCGCGCCCAGAAAGTGCGCACGCTCATCCGTAACGATTTCATTGACGCCTTCAAGCAGTGCGATGCCCTCCTCGCACCGTGCACGCCGACCCCGGCCTATAAGATCGGGGAGAAAAGCGACGACCCGCTCAAGATGTATCTCGATGACATCCTGACCACGCCGGTCAACCTCGCCGGCATCTGCGGATTGAGCCTGCCGTGCGGGTTTTCTTCAGATGGATTACCCATCGGTCTGCAGATTCTCGGCGACGCCTTCAAAGAGACAAACATCCTCAAGGTCGGTCACGCTTACGAACAGACCACCGACTGGCACAACATGAAACCTGAAATTTGAAACGTGAAACTTGAAGCTGACGCCACAGATAAATGCCGGGGCTTGCGACAGCAATAGGCTGTTACGAATTACGGATTACGCATTATGAAGTATGAAGCCTGTATCGGACTGGAAACGCATGTGATGCAGAAGACGCAGACAAAAATGTTCTGCGCCTGCAAAAACGAGTACGGCGCGGAGCCGAACACCAACGTCTGCCCGGTCTGCCTCGGCTATCCGGGCGCGCTGCCGGTCATGAACGCCAACGCCATTGAACTGTGCTGCAAGGCGGGACTTCTGCTCGGCTGCCAAATCAACCCGCACGCCACCTGGGACCGCAAAAACTACTTTTATCCGGACATGTCCAAAAACTACCAGATTTCGCAGGCGGGCGAACCGCTCTGTCTCGGCGGGCAGCTGTCCTGCGAAGTCAACGGAGAGACCAGAACGTTTACGATCGAGCGCATCCATCAGGAGGAAAATGCCGCCAAGAATACGCACGTGTCCGGCGCCAGCCTGATCGACTACAACCGCGCCGGCACCGCGCTCATGGAAATTGTCTCCAATCCCTGCATGCACTCGGCCGACGATGCGCTGGCCTACATGACTGCACTCAAACTGATCATGCAGTACGGCGGCATTTCCGACTGCGATCTCGAAAAAGGGCATATGCGCTCGGACGTCAACATCAGTGTCCGTCCCGTTGGGCAGAAAGAGCTCGGCGCCAAGGTCGAAATCAAAAACATGAACTCCTTCCGTTTCATTGTTGAAGCCATCCATTACGAAATCGATCGGCAGATCGACGTGATTGAAAACGGCGGAACCGTTGTGCAGGAAACGCGCGGCTACGACACCGAGCGCGGCGAAACCTTTTCCCAGCGCACCAAAGAGGATGCCCACGACTACCGCTACTTTCCCGAACCCGACCTGCTTCCCGTGGAAATTTCTCCGGACCGGATTGAACAGTGGACATCCGAACTGCCCGAGCTGCCCGCGCAGCGCCGCCAACGCTACGTCAGCGAACTCGGATTGCCGGAATACGACGCCGGCGTGCTCACCGCCGACAAAATAATCTCCGATTTTTTTGATCAAACCTGTCGGAGTACTGACCAGTTTAAGTTGGTATCCAATTATCTGATGGGAAAAGTTGCCAGTTTGCTTGCCGAAAAAAACAGTTCAATTTGCGAGAGCAAATTGATGCCGGAAATGCTCGCGCAGGTCGCCGAACTGGCCGGCGGTGGAACCGTTTCCTCCAGTGCAGCCAACGAACTGATTGAAATCCTCTTCAAAGACGGCGGCGATCCCAAAGCCATTGTTGAAGAAAAGGGCATGGTGCAGGTGAGTGACGACAGCCAGCTCGAACAATGGGCCGACGAAGCCATCGCCGGAAATGACAAAGCCGTTGCCGACTACAAAGCCGGCAACGCCGCCTCCATCAATGCCCTCATGGGCTGCGTCATGAAACAGTCCAAAGGCAAAGCCAACCCCCCCGCCGTCATCGCGCTGCTCAAACAAAAGCTCGACGCCTGAGGCTGTAGTCATCCAAAACAGAAGTCCGCACGCTTTTGACTGGATGAACAGGATGTCAGGCAGGCCGGGCGGGGCGCGTCTCTCCGAGACCGCCGAGCAGTGATGAAAAAAGCGTTCTGACCCTTTGGTCCAATTCTCTTTTTGTGAGTTTTTGTGTTTTTTGTGGCGATTAAAACCGAACCTTCTCCGCGACGTAGGCTTCGAGTTCGCTGATGGGCATGCGGACCTGTTCCATGGTGTCGCGATCGCGGACGGTGACGGTGCTGTCTTCCAATGTCTGGAAATCCACGGTGACGCCGAGGGGTGTGCCGATTTCGTCCTGCCTGCGGTAGCGCCGCCCGATGGCGCCGGCCTGGTCGTAGAAGCAGGTCCAGCGTTCGTTGAGCTGTTCGAAGATCTCGCGGGCTTTGCCGACGAGCTCTTCTTTGTTTTTGAGCAGCGGGAAGACGGCCACTTTGTACGGCGCGATGCACGGAGCAAAGCGAAGCACGGTGCGGGCTTCGTAGCCCTGCGGCGCCTGTTTGGCGTCCGGGTCGGCGGTGAGGATGTCGCCGTCGCTGTCTTTTCCTTTGGGAATCCATTCCACACGGTAGGCTTCGCAGAGCAGAGCGAGGGCGATGCGGTCGACGCCGGCGGAGGGTTCAACGACGTGCGGGATGTAGCGTTCTTTGGTTTCCTCGTCGAAATACTCGAGGCTTTTGCCGGAGGTTTCCTGGTGCTGCGTGAGGTCGAAACAGCCGCGCGCGGCGATGCCTTCGAGCTCCTGCGTGCCGAAGGGGAAGTCGTACAGGATATCGGTGCAGGCGCTGGCGTAGTGGGCCAGTTCATCGCCCTCGTGGATGTCGCGGTGCATACGGCCTTCAGGCAGTCCGACTTTCTCGTACCATTTGAGTCGTTCGCTCACCCAGTATTCGTGCTGTTCGGCATCGGTGCCGGGCTTGATGAAGAATTCGAGTTCCATCTGTTCGAATTCGCGCGAGCGAAAGGTGTAGTTGCGCGGGTTGATTTCGTTGCGGAAGGCTTTGCCGATCTGGGCGATGCCGAAGGGCACTTTCTGGCGTGAGACGGCGTTGACATTGCCGAACTGGGCAAAAATGCCCTGCGCGGTTTCGGGGCGCAGCCAGGCAACCGCGGCGTTTTCTTCGACGGGACCGACATGCGTTTTGAACATGAGGTTGAAGGCGCGCGGCTCGGTGAGCGTTCCCGGCTCATTGGTGTCGGGGCCGACGAGGCGGCTGTAGCGGTCCGCCGGGATGTCGAGCAGCGGGACGGTTTCGTAGTCGGCCGGGTCCTGTTTAGCAACCTTTTTGACTTTTTTCGCCGGCGGTTCTTCGTCCTCGGGATAGGCGAACATCAGTGCTTCATGGTCGGATTTGTGCTTAAAGACGAGGATCTGGTCGGCGCGGTAACGGCCTTTGGTTTCGCGGCAGTCGAGCATGGGATCTTTAAAGTTGCCGACGTGGCCGGAGGCCTCCCATACCTTGGGATGCATGATGATGGAGCTGTCGAGACCGACCACGTTTTCGCGGCTTTGTACGGTGGCCTTCCACCAGGTTTCCTTGATGTTGCGCTTCAGCTCGACGCCGAGCGGGCCGTAATCCCAGAACCCGTTGATGCCGCCGTAAATTTCCGATGTCTGGAAGATAAAGCCGCGCCGTTTGCACAGTGAGGCCAGCGCGTCCATCGATACATGATAATCGTTTGGTTTCATCAGAAGTTCCTTTTTTAAAATCCTGAATCCGAAAAAACCCAGGCCCGAAGGAAAATCCAAGTCGGAAGAAACGAAATACCCGAACATTCGTTATTGGGTGTTTCGTGCTTCGTCATTCATTCCGTCGCTGGGTGTTTCGTGCTTCGTCATTTCGCCTTCGGTACGAAAGCGTCGCATGTTGCCGCAATGCGTTTGGAGTTGAAAGAAGAAACTGATCAGGACACAATGCGGATCATGAAGACAGGACCACGATATCGATATCGGCGGGTGGACGGCATGGCGGTGCTGGCTCTTTTGAGCTGCGTGCTGGTCATTCTTTTTGAGAGCGTGTTTATGTTTGAACTCTACGCCCATGTTCCCGAACCGGTTTTGTCTTTTCTGCGGGGCGCAGCGGCACCTGATGCGTCGATGGAATCCGAATCCGCACCGGAACAGAGCGATTAGAAGCGCAGGGGTTCATTCTGATGCCTGCAGTGCGGGCAGCGGGCCA
>CAZITJ010000004.1:8880-15237 GCA_964542135.1 uncultured Verrucomicrobiota bacterium | reverse complement strand
AGCGATTAGAAGCGCAGGGGTTCATTCTGATGCCTGCAGTGCGGGCAGCGGGCCAGCGGTGTGCGGTGAGGCCGTTCATAGATAGAATGGCAGGCTGCGCAGCGGTACACGGTTTGCTGCCGTTTGCGCCGGCGGTGAAAGCTGCGGATATCGTAAAAAGCGGCCGCCAGAAACAGGCCGGTCAGCAACAGGCTGATCAGGAGGGCCGGAAGCAGCAGCGGATCAATCCTCATGAAAGACCTCCTCCGGGGGCCAGTCGAAGTTCGGCCCGTCCCTGCACCGGCCGTTGCGGCGGATGAAAGCGCAGGGTGCGCAGCACCTGCAGCAGCGGTGCGGGACGGTCCACCGGTGTTTCGAGCAGGGCCCGTTCCACGGTGCCGTCCGCCCGCAGAAAAAGAACCATCGACAGTGCCGCAGGCAGATTCTCCGCATTCAGGTCGGGCAGCCTGCCGCTGTCGGCGAGCGCCGGCAGCTCGGAGGAGAGAAAGATGCGGTGCTGCTGCAGTGCCGGACGGATTGCACGGGGCGGTGCACCGGGAACAGACAGGGCGTTCTGCGGAAGCCGGGCCGGATTCATCAGCGCAGACTGCACAATGGGTTCAGGCGGCTGCGGCGCGCGAGCCAGAAATACAGCAGGATTTCCCGGCCGCTCCAGCTCCAGCCGGAGGTGAATAGACTCATCCGGGAACACCCCGCTGAAGCCCTGTTCGGAGGGCCGAGCAAACAGGGTCGGCTGCAGCAGATGGTCGGGCTGCCGGGAGGCGGGGATCAGGTGCAGCGCCGTCGAATGCGGTTGCGGCACCGGTTGCTTCGGTTCCGGCGAGAAGGCGGTCAGCCAGAACAGAAACCAGCCGCCGGCTGTCAGCAGCGCGGCGATCCAGGCGGCGGAAAACTGGGGGCGGAATTTCATGGGGCGGTGTCAGACTCCGTATTCACGGCGATAAAGACCTGGCGGAAGCCGGCACGGGCCGCTGCATCATAAAGCACGACGGCCTCTGTTTGCGGAAGCGTTTGGTCCATCTGAAGAATCAGCGCGGCTCCGGAATGCGCTGCGGCTCCCTCGCGCAGAGCCTCTTCGAGCCGGTCGGGCTGTACGCGTTCATCATTAAAAAACATCTGTCCGTCCGGGGTGACCGTCAGCACCATATCGTGAAACCGGATCCCGGTTGCGGGGGCAGCCTGCGGCAGATTGACCGTGATGCCGGGTTTGAGCACAAAGGGCGAAAGAGCCAGAACAAACGCAATCAGCAGCAGGGCCGCATCGAGAAAAACGGTGCCGGTCAGAAACCCGCGCCCGGTGCGCCGGCGGGGAAGAAAACGGCGGTGCAGATGCAGAACAGTTTCACAGTTTTCACGATTCATCGGCGGATCCTCCCTCGGCGGAATCGGGATGGGTCAGGAAGAAAACGATTTCGCCGGCGGCCTGTTCCATGTCCAGCGCGATGGATTCCACGCGACTGACCAGGAAGTGATAGCCGGCGTAGGCGGGAATCCCCGTTGTCAGTCCCGCGGCTGTTGTGAGCAGTGCCTGCCACAACCCGCCGGAGAGATCGCCGATCTCTGCGAGCGGAGAGCCCGCCTGTAGAGCGGCCAGCATAGAGAGCAGGCCGATCACGGTGCCGAGAAGCCCCAGCATCGGCAGGACCTGGGCCAGCGTGATCAGCAGATTCATGTGGCGCTCCAGCCGGGGAATTTCAGTGATGCCGGTCTGTCGGACGGCACGCACCAGTTCGTCGGGGGGATCGGCACGGTGCAGCAAAGCGGTGCGAACCAGATGGGCGGCGGGCCCCGGGGTCTGATCGCAGATGGTGACGGCTTCCAGATCGTTGCCGCGGGTCAGGTTGGTGGTGATGCCGTTGAGAAAGTCATCCACCTTGATCTGTGCGCGGTGAAGATGAAAAAACCGTTCCAGGAAAACGGTCAGCGCGATCAGTCCGCCGGCCAGAATCAGCCACATCACCGGGCCGCCGCTGTCAATCCATTCGATCATAATTCATTCCTTTCTGAATGCCGGCGCCGGCGGCCATGAAACCGTTAAAACGCCGAGGCATGTTCGCGTTCAATTTTTTCCATTCGTTTCTGTGCTTCGGTGCGGGCGGGGACATTGGCATCGATGATCCGCTGATACAGACGGGCCGCTTCACTCCATTGCTGATTCTGCTCCTGCGCGGCGGCGGCATCGAAGGCGGCCCTCGTAAACCAGACGACAGCCTCCGGGGAAAGCGGTTCCGGATGGTCGAGCGTGCTGTACACGGCTGTCATTCGGTATTCGAGTGCCTGATCGTTCCGTCCGAGCGCCTCTGCGCAGCGCGAGAGTTTGTACAGTGCCTGAAGCCGAAGGGCAAACGGCAGCGCCGGGCGGTGGCTGAGTGCCTCGAACGCCTCCAGCGCTTCGCGATAGCGCGCGGGATCTTCAGACCCGAGAATAAACAGGCAGTCGGCCCGGCGTCCGCGCGCGCGGTCGGCCAGCAGATCGTCGGGTGCGTTTTTGATGATCTCTTCATAGGCGAGAATCGCGCGGGGAAACTCGCCGAGTTCGGTCAGCGCTTCGCCCTGCGCAAACCGGGCCTTGAGCATCAGGGTGCTGTCCGGAAAAAGCCGGGCCAGGCGGCTGAACAGGTTGAAGGCATCCAGATATTCGTCCTGCTGAAGCTGTGCGGCTCCGGCCCAGTAGAGCGCGTCGTCGGCCAGCGGATGCTGCGGATGACCTGCCTGGATATCGAGGAAGGTGTCGCGGGCCTGCGTATACAGTCCCCGGTTGTAATAGTGTTCGGCCAGCCAGAAGAGCACTTCGGGGCGCCATTCGGAGTCCGGATACTGTTCGATAAATTCCCGGCAGGTTTCGATGGCTTCCTGGGTATGGCCCTGCAGGTATCGGCAGAAACCGGCCATAAAGAACGCCTGCGGGGCTTCCGGTGAATCGGGCCAGTTTTCCTGCACCGAACGGAAGGCGTCCAGCGCCTCGTCCCAGTGGCCGAGTCGATAGAGAATCAACCCCTGCTCCTGTTTGGAAACAGCACGCGCCGCGGCGTTGGTATAAGCGGAATCAATGCGGCGGAATTCCTCGAGCGCCTCATTCAGGTTTTGATCGTCTTTCAGCAGACGGGCGAGCTGCAAGGCGGCCCGCGGCGCGAAGTTGCTTTGCGGAAAGTCGGTTTCCACGCGCCGGAAGTGCTGCCGGGCGGCGGAATTGTTTCCAGCCTGCAGTGCGGCTGTTCCGAGCTGGTAGAGTCCCTGCGGCGCGAGCGGATGCCCGGGAAACGTTTCGATCACATACTCGTAATCCGCCGCCGCCAGCCGGTTCTGACCGGCGGCGAGCCGGGCGTCGCCGGCTTTGATGCGGGCGCGAACAATGCGGTTGGTCTCGGAGGAGTGGTCTGCGGCGGCTTCGAAGGCATCCGCGGCCTCCTGAAAGCGCTGCTGTTCCCAGAGGCTCCATCCCTTTCCCGCCAGCGCGCGGGCCTGTTGCTCGGCCTGGTCAGCAACATCCAGAAAGGCCTGAAAAGCCTCTGTCGCTTCGCTGAAGCGATCGTTTTGCAGGAGGGCTTCCGCTTTGCGAATCAGCGCCTCGGCGGCGATATCGGCATTCGGTGCTGTGCGAATGACCTCATCAAAGAGAGAAAATGCCTCCTGTGCGGCGCCTTCTTCGGCCAGCAGGGCGGCACGGGCGGTCTTCTGTCTCACCAGCAGCGTGGTTTCGCCGGTCAGTGTTTCCGCCTGCTGCAGCGCATCCGCTGCTTCCGTGCGCCGATTGTGTTTCTGCAGGGCGGCCGCCAGTTCCACCCAGGCGGCAATGCGCAGCCGCGGATGAGCGGGCGCACTGTTTCCCAGTGTCCGCAGCAGCAGGACGGCCCGCTCCATTTCGTCGGCAGAACCATCGATCAGTTCGCGGGCCAGCAGCAGACGGGCAGCATCGGCCAGTGTGTTTTCGGGGAAAAGAGCCAGCAGGTTACTGAGTGTGCCGGCCGCCTCACGGCGGCGGTCGCGTGCGAGCTGCACCTCGGCCAGATCAAACAGATTCTGCGGTGCATCGGGATGATCGGCGAATTTCTCCTGGAAGCGTGAAAACGCGTTTTCGGCGCGCTGCAGATCATTCGTTGTGCGGGCCGTTCGTCCTTCCAGCCGCAGCGCCGCGGGTTTCAGGCTGCTGTGATCGGGCAGTTTATCGAGGGTCTGAAACACCTCGTTGAGCCGGCCGGCCTCAAAAAGGATTCGGGCTTTCCAATAGGCAAACGCTTCCTGTCGCGGAAGATGGGCGGATTCCTCCGCGATGATCACCGCCTGCTCCCAGGCCTGCCGTCCGGCGAGCGCGCGCATCAGCAGCAGAGTCAGCTCGGCTTCTTCGTCCGGTGTCTGTTCGGTGCTGAGCTGCTCCCAGATCTGCTCTTCGGCCAGATTAACCAGGCCGTCTTCGATGGCGCGTTCGATCTGCACCGGCGTCAGCAGCGCTGTTGCAAGCAGGGCCGGTGCCGTCAGTACAGCCGTCAGACGGCCTTTGGAAAACAAACGTTTCATTTCGCGCAGTATCCTATGTCACGCGTCCTTCTTCCAGTCTTTTCCCGGGTCTGAAGATTCAGGCGTTCGCCGCAACGAACAGAACGAACGCGTGATTTCAGCTCTGCAGGATGTCCTGTAGGGCGGGCCACCCGACCCGCCGGGAAGTGGCCGGTGGGGTCACCGGCCCCACAGGAGAAGGAAATGCAGGACGGGTGACCTCACCCGCCGCTAAATCAAACCCCTCAGGTATTTTTGACGAAGGGGCTCGTCGAAGCGCTCAATGGCGTAGCGCAGCATCGTGCGCGGCATCTGTTTGTAGCGCGGGAGTAGAAATTTCTCTTCGAGCTTTTGGTCGCGCTTGCCGACTTCGCGGAGCATCCATCCGACCGCCTTGTGCATCAGGTCGTGTTCGTCATGAAGCAGAATGTCGGCGAGTGCGAGCGTGTCGTCAAAGTCGTTACGACGGATGAAGTAAAAGGTCGAGATGATCGCAATGCGTCGCTCCCACAGACTGCTGGATTTAGCCAGCTTGTATAATGGTTTGCGGCTTTTTTCAAAAAGATGTTTGCCGACAATATGCTCGGCGGTCACATCCACCAGATCCCAGTTGTTGATGCGGTCCGTGTTGGCCAGATAGGCGCGGTAGATTGCGGTTGTGTCGATACGTTCGCCTCGTAAGGTAGGGCGGTCTGTCCCAGACCGCCGCGGACGGCTGGGACAGCCGTCCCTACCCATCTTGCATTGAAGTACCATGATTAGCAGAGCGGTCAGCCGCACTTCATGAAACGGCGACTGCAGCAGTTCGACCAGATCGTCGAGCGGGGTATCGATCCGCTCCTTGGCGAGCTTGCGCAGCACCGGAACGCGGATGCCGAGGAACACATCGCCTTCACCGTACTGCCCCGGCCCCGTTTTGAAAAACCGCTGCGTATGCTCTGCGTCAGTTTTGTTGCCCAATGCTTTGAGTTGCTTCTCAATTTTCTGCGCTGTGGTCATGGGGAGGTTTTACAGAAGGAAACCAAGAAAACGAAGAGGAGAATTTCGACAGGATTACAGATAAGATGAACAGGATGTTGGGTAGGGCAGGCCTCTCCGAGGTCGCCGTTTCCAATGGGTTTCAAAAATGATTTTTCCATTCCTCTTCAATCCATTTTTACAACTTTTAGAAACGAAGCCGTATATATCGCTTAGAGATATATCGTAATGCGATATATCTGTCTTAAATCGCTACGTTTGGAGGGTCGGGTTCCACCCCGACCTTGGCCCGGATGGAACCGGGTCCTCCGATGATTTTGCGTGGTTCGAACGCGGTGGGGACACCGCGTCTACTGTACCGCCTGTGGCGGTATAAATTTCCAAGCCCCGTAGCAGAGCAAAGCTCGCTACAGGGCAGGCATTGGAACGTTGAATAGGTGGAACGCGATCTCCCGCCTTCGCCGAGGCTTCGGCGGTCAAGAACGCGACGAGAGAGGCGCACCAGAAAATCCTTACGATGATGAAAAAAGCGTTCTGACCCTCTGGTTGCGGATAAATCCTCCAAGCATTGGAAACTGTAGGTGCGGTCGGCCTGTCCGCCATAGCCTTTGGCGACGGCGGGTGACCGTGCTTTTCCGCGACCACCGGTCGCGGCTACAGAAATTTCCAAACACCATTGGAAAAAATCTACGCCCATCACGTTTTTGGCGTGATAAATCTGCGGATAAATCTTCCAGACATTGGAAAACGCGGCAGGGATGCCGCGTCCACCATTTAAATCCGCTCCGGCGTTTCGATGCCGAGCAGTGAGAGGCCTTTCTTCAACACCGAAGCGGTTAGCTGACAAAGTCGGATGCGGCTTTCGCGGGGGCCTTGGTCGGCTTT
>CAZITJ010000004.1:0-8780 GCA_964542135.1 uncultured Verrucomicrobiota bacterium | reverse complement strand
AAGCGGTTAGCTGACAAAGTCGGATGCGGCTTTCGCGGGGGCCTTGGTCGGCTTTTAAGAACGGGACATTCTGGTAGAAGGAGCTGTAGGCCTGCGAGAGGTCGTAGAGGTAGTCGGCCATGACGCTGGGGCGGTGCAGGCGCGCGGCGGTTTCGACGGCGGCGGGGAAGCGGGTAAGCTTCAATGCCAAACGGCGTTCCTGTTCTTCGGTGAGAACAATCGGGAAGTCGTCGAGTTTGGTATCGGGGAATTTTTCCGCGTATTTGTCGCGCACGGAGGCGATGCGGGCGTAGGCGTACTGGAGATAGGGCGCGGAGTTGCCGTCCATGGCCAGCGCTTTTTCCCAGGTGAAGGTGACGAGGCTCTGCGGGTTCTGGCTGAGGTCGGTGTATTTGATGGCACCGATGCCGACGGCGCGGGCAACTTCTTTTTGCTGCGCTTCGTCCATGTCGGGGCTGGAGGCTTTCACCACTTTCAGGGCGCGGGCTTCGGCTTCGTCGAGCAGGGCTTCGAGTTTGATGACGTTGCCTTCGCGGGTGGAGAAGGTGGCTTCGGGCAGGCGCATGAGACCGAACCAGACGTGGGTGAGTTTGGTGTCGATGCCGAGTTGTTTGCAGATGTGGAAGAACTGCTTGAAGTGCAGCTGCTGGCGTTCGTCGGTGACGTAGATGATTTCCAAGGGTTGGAACTCTGCGGTGCGCGAGATGACGGTGGCGATGTCGGTGGTGGTGTAGTTGTAGCCGCCGTCGGATTTGCGGACAATGGCGACGGCGAGGTCGTCGTCCTCGAGGTTGCAGATGAGCGCGCCGTCGGACTCTTCGGTAAGCCCGGCCTGTTCGAGTTTTTCAACGGCGGGTGCGAGGTCGTCGTTGTAAAAACTTTCGCCGCGGGTCAGGTCGAAGGAGACATCGAGGCGTTTGTAGATTTTGTTGAATTCGCCGAGGGTGAGTTCGATAAACGTTTCCCAGAGTTTACGGTTTTCGGGATCACCTTTCTGGAGTTTGACGAGCTCGGCCTTGGCGCGGTCACGCCAGGTGTCGTCGGCTTTGGCGCGGTTGTAGCTTTCGACATAGATGCGCTCGAGCTCTTCGGCCGGGGCGGTCTTCAGTGCCTCCTGGTCGGCGAATTCGCGGTAGCCGAGGATGATGAGGCCGAACTGGGTTCCCCAGTCGCCGAGATGGTTGTCGGCGATGACGTTGTAGCCGAGGGCGCGGTAGAGGCGGTCGATGGCGTTGCCGATGACGGTGGAGCGGATGTGCCCGATGTGCATGGGTTTGGCGACGTTGGGGCTGGAGTAGTCGATGATGACGGTCCGGCCGTTTCCACTGTTTGGAAGCGCGAGGGTGTCGTCGCCGCTCATGGATTCGATCTGTGCGGCGAGGCCTTCGTTTTTGAGGAAGATGTTGATGAAGCCCGGACCGGCGATTTCAATTTTCTCGACGAGATCGGGCAGGGTGGCGTTGTCGACGAAGGCCTGACCGATGGCGCGCGGGTTGTTTTTGAGCGCCTTGGCGAGCTTCATGGCGGCTTCGCACTGGTAGTCGCCGAACTGCTCGTTTTTGGCGGGTGTGACGCCGAGGTGAATGCCGGAGAGCTCAGCATCGGGGAAGCAGGCGGCGAAGGTTTGCGCGCACCAGGCAGAGAGCTGTTTTTCGATAGACTGGGACTGGGTATTCATCGTTTTTTCCGTCAAAAGCAGGGCGGATAGAAGCATATTTACGGGGTCAGGAAAAGCGCGGATTCAAACAGATGGTAAAAGTTGTTCAATAGGGCTTGCAATCAGACACGGGGAAATTACAGTGCCGTTTTTCCGCCTGAAAAAGGGCGGCACAAATAAACTGAAAAAGGGGGAGAACCATGGCTGCAAAGAAAACAGCAAAGAAAGCAACTGCCAAAAAGGCTCCGGCTAAAAAGACAGCTGCAAAAAAAGTGACGAAAAAAACGGCCGCCAAGAAGGCGCCCGCCTCTGCCAAGGCTGCGGCGGGCAAGCCGGCCAAGAAAAAGGCGGTGGCAAAAAAAGCGCCGGCGAAGAAGAAAACCGCCAAGAAGGCGCCGGCGAAAAAACCGGCCAAAAAAACCGCGGTGAGCAAAGACAAATTCTACACCATGGTGAATGAGGCGGCTTACTTTGCCGCGGAAAACGACGGAAATCGCAAAAATGCCATGGAATACTGGATGGAAGCCGAAGCGGCGATCCGGTCCGGTTTTTCCGTGAAATAACGGCGATCAGCTCTGCCGCCAGCCGCCCGGTCTGCTGATCGGGCGGCTTTTTTCAATTTACGGTATAATGAATGATGCAGACTGCGCTGCCGGTCCGGTCCGGGTTTCCGGGCGGATATTCCGCAGTCCGCAAACGAGCCGGTAGAGGCTGTACAATGTCCATGCGAAGGGCGGGTAGCCGAGGTAGCCGGGCAGCGGCATTTCAAATACGCGGCAGACGCCGGCAAACGGAACGTGATAGATCCATTTCGGAAAACTGTGCAGGTTCCACATTTCCCAGAAAAAACCGCACAGCAGACTGCCGGCGGCCAGTGCGGCGCAACGCCGCCAGTCGCCGTGTTCCCAGTCGCTCCAGAGAGATTGAATGCGCAGCCGCCGGTTTATCGGTTCGAGAATCAGCAGCGGTGCAACCCAGACCGCCGGATAAAAAAAGCGCGGCGCGATCAGCAGCAAAGCCAGCAGCAGGATCCCGGCGGCCAGCAGCGGGGTGCCGGCCCGCAGCCGGGGGCCGCGGCGCAGGTGTCTCAGGGCCGGCCAGGTGCCGGCCAGTTCCGCGGCCTCAAAGATGACCGGAATGACGGTTGAAAAATTGAGCGATGCAAACACGGCAAATGACACGGTGCTGAACTGTTCGCGGCCGAGATAAACCCAGTTCTGAGTGCGCAGGTTGATCAGCTCGAAAAACCACCAGACCGGAACTGAAAGCAGGAAGAGTTCGATAAACCGGCGGCGGGAGCGTTTGAGCAGCGAGGTTCCCGAACGCACCTCGACCCATCCGTCGAGAACGAGGATGAACCCGAACCAGAGCGGGAAGAAGAACAGGTGGGTGCGCAGGCCGTCGAACAGGCTGTTGAGCAGCCAGGCCGCGGCGGTCAGGATCAAACCGATCCAACCCCGGACTGGATACGAACGTCTCATGTGCGTAGGATGAAGGGAATGATGAGAATCGTAAAGGTTATTTCAGGCGGACAGACGGGAGCGGACCGTGCGGCACTGGATGCGGCGCGGCGCTGCGGTGTGCCGCACGGCGGATGGTGTCCGCGCGGGCGGCGGGCTGAAGACGGCGCGGTGCCTTCGGTATACCGGCTGCGTGAAACGGAGAGCGAACACTATCCGGAGCGGACCCGGGCCAATGCGGCCGAAGCGGATGTGACGCTGATTTTCAGTCACGGGCCGCTGACGGGCGGTTCGCTGCTGACCCATGAGCTGGCCGATGAGCTGAATCGTCCCTGTGTGCATGTGGATTTGACAAAAGGCGTCCGTGCGGAGTACGGCCTGCGTCAGGCGGCGGCCGCAGGGATCTGTCGGCATCGGATGGTACTGAATGTGGCCGGACCGCGGGCCTCGGGAGATCCGCTGATCTACGGGGCGGTGTACAGGGCGATGATCAGCCTGCTGCGGCGCGCCGGAGCGCGGAGAGATCGGTTTGCCGGCACATCATCTCAATGGCGTCGATCAGATCGGGGCGGCCGTTTTCGCGGGCACGGCGGATACAAACACTGCGCGGCGTGGAAAACACGCGCGTGCGGATCGTCCACTCGCCGGTTTTCCACCGGTCGATATAGCGCTGCATGAAGTGGGTGGCATCGATGATGACGGTTGAATGACCCGCGGCCGTCAGGCGGCGGACCTGCTGCTCTTCGATACGGGACACCTCGTCTTCGGCCTCGGGCCGCCAGGCGGATCCATGGAGGTTCAGGCGGATGGCATCCCGGTTGACGACCGGATGGTTTTGCGCAGCCGCCCAGGTGCTTTTTCCGCTGCGCGGCAGACCGATGAGCAGGATGAGGGTCGGTTTTGCCGAACCGCCGGCCGGGCTATTCATTGATGTCAATCCGGTCTTCGCCGAAGCTGAACGGATCGATGTCTTCTTCCCACAGGGTTTCGGCGGCGTCTCCGGCCAGCGAGGTGCCGAAGTCGTTGATGGCTTCTTTCAGCACCTCACGCCAGAAGGCGAATTTTTTAGGCACAGCGTAGACGATGTCGCCGGCCTGCAGAATGACATCGATAGACCGTCCGCCCAGAATTTTATAGATTCCCGCTTTCCGCGCAGTGATCTGGGAGAGATCCATGAGCATGACTTTGGGGTTGGCCATGTTGCCGCGGATAATCAGGACCCGTCCGTCGCCGACATCCCGGTTGATGCCGCCGGCCTGAACGGTGACGTTCATCAGCGAGGTGCGCGAGGAGGCGAACTGAACCGCCTGCGGATTGTTGAAGGCGCCGAGGGCGTAGATGCGCCGTTCCAGGGCGGAGGGGATGGTGATGATGTCGCCGGCCTGGAGTTCCAGGTTCTGGGAGGCATCGGCTTCATAGACGAGGCGTTCGAAATCGACGGGCACGACTTCGCCGCCGCGAACGAGTGTGGCGTGGGCATAGTCGTGAATATCGGCGCTGACGTCGCGGATCACGCCGACCTGCGGCCCGCCGGCATAGGCGATGGCGTCGAGGATATGGGTGCGGCCCTGAAGGGGATAGACCTGCGGTTTATAGAGCTCCCCGAGAACGGTGAAGGTCTGACTGCCGAACTGGACGGGGACGACGCTGAGGATGGCATAATTGAGTTTGTCTTCGAGGCGTGCGCGCATGTCGTCGGTCAGTTCATCAATGGTTCGTCCGGCGGCGGGAAGGGTGCCGAGAAGCATGTAGGTGATATTGCCGGCCGGGTCGATGGGGAGCACCCGCCGGGTTTCGGCATCGCCTTCGCCGTACAGGGTGATTTCAAGGACGTCGCCGACGCCGAGGCGATAGCGCTCGTCGGCCTCTTCAGACGGTGTCTGCCGATCGGACGGGCGTGCGGCCAGTTCGTCGGGATTCATCTGGATCCAGACGCCGGGCTCCACGTCGTCGAGCGGCAGGTTGTCGATGTCCGGCAGTTCCAGTACGTCCGCGGTGAGCAGCTCATCGTTGTCGGCCAGGGGCGGCCGGTTGTACAGCGACCCGCAGCCGGTGAGGGTCAGTGCGGCGGCCGTCAGCAGAAGAGGGAGGAGGGCGGATGTTGTTTTCATTGGATTGTATCGGGGAAGAGGTATTCCAGGGTGACGTCGTTGGCGAATTCGCTTCCGAAGGTGCTGACGAAGGTGGTGATCATGGCTTTGACCAGATTGCGGGTGAAGAGGAATGATTTTTCCGGGACATAGACAATATCGCCGGCCTCCAGAAAAACGTTGTGTTCTTCGCCGTGCATAATGGCTTCCAGATTGACTTTGAACACCTTGGGGTCGTCCTTGGCATCGCGCAGAATAATGACGCGTTTGATGTCGGCGGTGTCATGGATGTATCCGCCGGAGCCGGCATCGAGACCGGACAGAACCTGGGTGAGCGTCATGCCCGCGGTAAACGGCTGCGACTGCGGCTGGTTGACCTCGCCCATCAGATAGATTTCGCGACCGAGCGCGGAGGCGATATAGATCACATCGCCGGGTCGCACATAAATATCTTCGGAAAAATCATCCTCCATCATCAGGGCGGCGAAATCGACGGGGATTTTTTTGTCACCGCGCAGCAGCCAGCTGTCGTTGTAGTTATGGATTTTAATCCAGCTGTCATGATATTTACCGAGCTGGATGCCCTCTGCGCGTGCGATGGCCTGACGGACGGTGGTGGGTGTATCGAGCGGGTAGACGCCGGCGGTTTCCACCTTGCCGAAAATGGAGAACTTGTTGGAGATAAAGCGGGTGGGGATCACGGAAACATCCGGACTGTTGAAGAGGTCGCCCAGTTTGTCGGCGATATCGGCGGCGACCTCTTCCGGGGTGCGGTCTTCGGCGGGAATCCCCGGAAGGAACATGTAATAGAGCTTGCCGTCGGGAGCGACGGGCACATCTTCGGCGATGGTGTCGCGGTGGCCGAACACACTGATTTCGACTTCGTCGCCAACCTGCAGTGTGCGGTTCTCGGGATTGTGGGGGATAAAATACTCCGGCGGGAATTTGGATCGCTTCTGCGTGGCGGTGAGCCGGCTGAGCAGATTGGAACGCATGGTGGTTCCGTTGTCCGAAACAGCGCCGGGCGCGCCGGGGTCCGTCAGCGGAACGGCCGGGTCGCCGGCGGGTTCGGCAGCGGACTGTTCCGCCGCACCGGCGAGCAGTGCGGGCATCAGCAGAATCAATACAGCAGATTTATTTTTCATCGGTATCGGCGTCCTCGTCGGCTTCGGTGTCGGTTCGATTGTCGGGGTCGCCCAGCCATTCGCGGTACGAGAGTCCGGTGCCGGATTTTCCGGCGGGTTTTTCCGGGGGTTGCGGCGGTGCCGGCTCCCGCGGTTCGTCTCCGCCGATGGTTTCGGGAAGATCCTCGTCGTCGTCGATGAGATCGGGTACGGGTTCGGCGGGCGGCGGTTCGGCGGGCTCGGCAGGCGCGGGGCCGGCAGCGGGTTCGGCGGGCGGCGGCTCGGCGGCAGACCGGCCGCGTTCTCCGAAGACCCGGCGGAACCGGTCTGCGAACGACGGGGCGGCGGTGCGGTGTTCTGCCAGATTGCGAATGATGCGCTGCTGGCGAATATCTTCGAGGTAATAGGGATCGACGCGGTTGAAGATGAGGGCGCGCGGAGCCAGTCCGCGGTCTTCGAGAAATTCGAGGCCGGCATCGGCCAGCCGCCGATCGCTGACCGGAGAGGCGAGCACATAAATGATTTCATCGACAAAGCCGGCGAGGGTCCCGGAGACGGGGTGATCGAGCACGCCGGGCGCTTCGGTAATGATCAGGTCGTAATTCTGGCGCAGCAGATCCCACAGCCGCGGCATGGCGGCGCCTTTGGCTTCATCCATCAGATCGCCGGATTCCTGCACGCGGATCACGTCCACCTCATTGAACGAGGCGACCATGTCTTCAAGTTTGGCCCGGCCGCGCAGATACTCCTCAATGCCGCGTTGCGGCCAGCCGAGATCGCCGGCATCGGGCAGGCAGGGGTTGGGGCGCGCATCAAAGCCGACGAAGAGCGTTTTGATGCCGAGCGAGCTGTAGTAGCGGGCGAGATTGAAGGAAAGCACACTCTTGCCTTCGTCGTCCTGTGTGCTGAAGAAGCCGAGGACCTTGGCGCGCTGACCGCTCAGCACGACGTTGAGCCGCTCCGATATTTCGCGCAGCGAGGGCAGCAGCAGCGAATAGGTATCGTAGGCGGCCAGATTCGGAATTTCGATGATGGAGGCCAGGCAGGGCGCATCATAGGCGTTTTCCAGCTTCTGCTGGGTACGGATTTTGGCGTCGAGCAGTTCGATGCCCAGCACGACGACCAGGCCGCCGAAAAAGCCGAGGATGAAGCCGGCGATCGGAATCACTTTGCCGATCAGGGACACGCCGGAGGATTCCGCGCGGTCGGCGGGATTCATGAGTTTGAAGTCGGAGAGACTGGACTCCATGGTGCGGCGGGCCGCTTCCTCGTTGGCGCGCAGGGCGGTCAGTGTTGCATCCAGATCCGCGCGCTGTTCGAGCAGGGCGGCATATTCCTTTTCGAGGCGGGGGAGCTCTTTGAAGCGTTGTTGCAGGGTGTTGAGGTCGCTGCGCAGGCTTTCGACCTGCTGTTTGGCGACCTCCTCCTCGGCGCGGAGCTTGACCAGCTCACCTTCGATCTGTTCCTTGAGCGGATTTTTAACATAGGTGCGTTCGCGGGTTTCGTCGAAGCTGCCGCTGCGGAGCAGTTTGCGGAGCTCTTCGAGTTCGCGCTCCTGGCGCAGCACCTTGGGGTTTTCGGGTCCGTACTGAATGCGGGCGTCGAGCAGGGCGGCCTCCGCGTTGGAGATGCGGCGCTTCAGCGGGCTGTCCTCCAGCGATTCGCTCAGCACTTCTTCGGGCAGATCCTGAATGATCTGTTCGTAATTTCTGATGCGCACGAGCAGGCCTTCGTGAGCGACCTTGGCAATGCTCAGCCGTTCTTCGGCTGCATTGACCGACGAAAAATAGTTGTCGTACTGCGTGTTGATTTCAATCACGCCGTTTTCCAGCTGGAATTCCTCGACCGCATCCACGGCCCGGCGATATTCCTTTTCAGCGGCAATCCGCTGCTCCCGGAAGTTTTCATAGGCGGTTTCGGCCAGCTGGTGGTAGTAGGCCGCATTGTTTTCAATGATGATTTCGGCCAGGGTATTGGCGGTTTCGATTGCCTGTTCTTCGGACGGCATGCCGCTGATCTGCAGTGTGACGATATCGGATTTGCTCCCCGTATCGAATGCCACGTTCTGCTCCAGCGGCTGGAGGCCGACATCCTGTTCGAGTTCGCGAATGTTTTCGCGGGAAAGAAACATATCGACCAGGGTGTCCTGCGACAGCGGGCGCAGGACAAAGGAGGAGCCCTGTGTATCGATCTGTTTCTGTTCGGGCTTGCGATAGATAATCACCGCTTCAGATGCGTAGGAGATGCCGCCCTGGACGGCTCGTCCGGCCGGGATCATCAGCAGCATCAGTCCGAACGCCGACAGCAGAACAATCCAGAATTTGCGGTAGACACCGCGCATGATTTTAATGAGATCGAGACTGCTGAAAAAGTCCTGCAGCGAGGTCTCGCGCCGGTAACAGTTTAGCTGTTTTTAGCGCTAGCGGCAGGTGGAAACAGAGCGTCTTGG
>CAZITJ010000003.1:0-73048 GCA_964542135.1 uncultured Verrucomicrobiota bacterium | reverse complement strand
CAATCTTAACCGGAGGCTACGCCCCCAGTTTTAACAACAGAAAAAACATCCCCGATTCCGACTCCGATGATCAGCGTTAATATTGGAGTTATCTTCTTCATTTTTATATGCTGCCAACGTTAGAAAAGAGCCTCTTCGCCTTGTGGTTTGTCCAAACCAAAGGGCGGCAACGAAGTAGGCTCATTTGAGTGGTTGGGATTTCGTTTGTTCATAAGTGCGATGCCGCCTCTGGCCAGTAATCCGCAAAGCCAAGCTTGGATCAAAAATGATATCAAATTGTCCAAAGCAATTCGCAGTAAGGTCTCTTCTCCTTCAACCAGATCATCTAGCAGTGAATTAATTGCGAGGGGAAGCGGACAGACAACAGCGAGAAAACGCACAATAAATTTGTCGCTGAAGTTTTTGCAAAAAATCTTCATTACGAGTGAACACCAAAACGGGAAAAGGAAAAACAACAGGCAGAACCCGATCATAAATATAATATCTGTGATGTTCATTTTTCTATTTCATCCCAACGTCAAAAGTGAGCTTCGGAAAAGGCCGTGCCGACTCCGACTCAGCGCGATCTAGTGATTTTCAAAATCACCACCGGGGTTTTCCGTAAGTTCATCTTTCTGGTTCGGTCCCTGTTAATATTGCTTGATCAAGTTTTACTAATACCCAAAGCGTGTATCCCCCGATTATAGTTCCGATGGGGAATTGAAAGATAAGCAGAACACCAATGATGAACCCAACAGCTCGTGTTGCCCATGCCTTTTCCCTTTTTAAGGCTCTTCCGAACAGAAGGTAGATTAACGAAAAGAGGCCAATCAGCAACGTGAGGCCGATGAGGATAAGGGTGATAGGTTGCCACTCTGCCACGTTCATTCCATCTTCCAAACGTTGGATGTCCTGGATTGTCATGAGAATAGAAATGATTGTCATCAAGACACCAAACCAACCATAGACGAGGTAAATTGTTCCTAATCTATGTAGATGTTTTTTCATTATATTTTCCTGACCGAACATTTAATGGATGGCGCGCCGCAAAAGCACGCAGAACGAGTACAGGGTAGCCCCGGTTGGCCCGTGCCGCAATCATAAACTCTTGAATAATCTGTACTTTTGACAAAAAGCTCCAGGTATGCGTGGTGCAACATATCCATGTCTTTGAATATGAAATAGCGAAAAAACGGGCTTGAAAACAGTTCACGGGTCAGAACGCTTTTTTCATCATTTTCCGGGATGTGCCGCTCGCGAAGAGTCCACTTCCCAGCGACACTGGAAACTTTGCGTTTTTCGCGGCTAAAAATATTCCGAAGTTGGCGGCAGAATTTTCCAACCCCCGGCAGCGGAACAAAGTTCGCTGCGGGCACATTGGGAAACGGGGGCTACTTTTTCTTTTTCGGGAGGTTTTTGCGTTTGGTGGATGCATATTCCTCGAGCTGTTTTTCGCTCATGGATTCGACCATCTCTTTGGAGGCGCCTTTAAGGGACGATTTTTTTCTTTCGCCGCGTTTGGCGGAGAGGGCGGCTCCTGCGGCCTGCTGCTGTTTTTTGGATTTTGCGGGCATGGTCCTGCTCCTTTCTTTTGGGATCGAATCATATCAGATTAATTTGATTTGTATTTTACCACCTCATTGAGCCCGAGCCTTCGGGCCGCTCACAGGTTCGCTGGAGAAAACAGCCGAGTTTATGGACGAGTTTTATGAAACCTCTTTTCGAATCTCCCCTCGGCTGTTTTCTCCAGTGAGTGAAGCGAACGGGTGGTTAGCTTTTGTTTTCGTTTTTGAGGATGCGGCGGGTTTTGATGGAGACGCGCCAGCTGATGAGAGCAAAGAGCAGCAGGCCGACACCGAAGAGCACCCACTGCCAGAAGGAGACTCCTTCGTCGCTGCCGAACGCCGAGGAGGCGACGGAGCCGCCGTAGACGAGCAGCAGGGTGCCGGGAATCATACCGAGCAGACTGGAGAGGATGTAGGGTCCAAAGCGAATGTCCAGCGATCCGAAGAAAATGTTGGAGGTCATATAATGCATAAACGGGGTCATGCGCAACAGAGCCAACAGGACGTTTCCATCGTGTTCGAGCGCCTTGCGTACGGCTTTGAAAACCGAGCCTTTAAATAGGGAAAAATGGTTGATTTTAGGCCAAAGAAAGCGTCCGACGAAGAACCCGCCGGATGCGCCGGCGGCCAGGACGGCAAAGGCGGGGAGGAGGCCGCCTGCAAAGCCGAAAAACAGTCCGGCGGCTGTAACCGGAACGGAGACGGGCACAAACAGCAGAACGGCCACTATGCCGACGGCAATAAAGATCAGGAATGCGGCCGCTCCCGCCTCGTCCAGCATCTCCCGGAAGGATTCCATCCAGCGATCAAACGGAAGGAACTTCATGGCGATGAAAAAGGCGATCAGCGCCAGCAGCCCCATCCACGGGCCTGTTTTTCTGTGCTGCATTCTCCAGCAGTCCCCGGATTATCTGCGCTTGCGGATGGAGCGGATCCGCTCGCTGTTCCCTTCGGTGCGCAGACTTTTTTTTAATTTCTTATACTGCTTTTTATCTTTGCTGCTCCGGCCTGCGGCATCCTCTTTTCCGGTGCAGGGTTTTAATAAAAATAAATTCCCGGCGTAATGCCGTACGGCCAGTATCCGTAATGACCGCCGCTCATCCAGACTTGATCGGTCTCTTCGGCCGGCCAGTAGGGATCCTGGTCGAAGCGGTCGTAAATGTGTTCACCAAAACGCGGGTCGCCGAGAAACGGGACTTTGTGTTTTTCAAATGCGGCGGATTCGAGCTGCTTCTGAGCGGCGTCTACGCTCAGTTTGCCGCTGCCGGACAGTGAGACCGCACTCCACGGAACAATCACGGTTTTTCCTTCGAGCGCATCAAAAGAATCCCCGTCAATGACTGCGAAGTTGAGTTTGCCGTGTTTCAGATTGATGGTTACGGCATCCAGCCTCCCGATAGAAGAATATGATGAGCGCTGCCGGCTGCGCATCG
The DNA here is from genome assembly GCA_964542135.1 of uncultured Verrucomicrobiota bacterium. Lineage (GTDB taxonomy): Bacteria > Verrucomicrobiota > Kiritimatiellia > Kiritimatiellales > Tichowtungiaceae > Tichowtungia. The sequence continues at coordinate 70,071 of CAZITJ010000003.1, read as the reverse complement.
GGGCGCGGTGGATTTCAGGGGTGAAGAAACGCAGCCCGGTCAGCGCTGAATTGTTCGTTCAGTTTTCGGATTCAATGCGCAGCCAATCCGATCCGTCAAACCGCCATCCCTGTCCGGTTTGGGTATTCAGTACGTAGACTCCGTCATAGTTGTCGGACATCAGCATATAGGTTCCCTTCGGGCCGGGTTCCATACCTTGGTATGTACCGTGGTCTTCCCATTCTTCGAGGGAGCGGTCATATTCTTTTAAATGCCCGGTTGTTGAATCCAGCCAGTAAAAGCCCTGACTTTGTGCATTGTGCTGGCCGACGTATCGCCGGTAATAATCCTGACACGGGCAGGAAGCGCTCATTGTATCTTTGGATCCGCCGCTTTCCCCGCCGGTTTGGGCCGCTGCGGTGCGGGCAACCATGGCTATAAGTATCAGTGTAACGAGTGTCTTCATCACGAGTCTCCTTTCGTTTGATTTGCGGGCAACTCTAGAGAATGATGAGTGGCTCGTATATCGGGCTGTTTCTGATTTTCTGAGACGAAAACCCTTACCCCTGTTCTGCGGCGTTGATGGATCCGGCGGTTGGCTGCGGCCCGCTGTCCACTCAGAAAAAACGAACGTCTATCTAAGGGTTGGACCCATGGCTGCACCGAGCATGATTCGGCATGATTGACCGGTAACTTGGAATTGAGATCGGATCGGCAGACGGGGCGCAACCCGATCCGGCTTGCAAAGGAGGACTCCCATGAATGCGGATTGGCTGAAGGGAAACTGGAAGCAGATTAAAGGAACCGTTCGTGAACGGTGGGACAAATTGAGCGATGTGGATCTGGATGAGATCAGCGGCCGGGAGGAGAAGCTGATCGGAAAGATTCAGGAAAAATACGGAATCGCAAAGCTTGAAGCAAAGAAAGCGGTTGTCGATTTCAAGCTTAAGCAGGCCCGGCGGAAAACGGAAAAACGAAATGAATAAAACAGAAGGGATAATATGCTCTGGCCTGATCTGCTGATCGTCCTCGGACTCGCGCTGCTGTTCAGTGTTTTGCTGACGTACGGGCTGCGCTGGCGCCACCCGGTGCGGGACCATGTCGGAACGGCAATGAGTTTTTTGTTCATTGTGTTTTTTCTGACGCTGTGGGCGGTTCTGCTTTGGGGGCAGCCGGTCGGGCCGGTATGGGCCGGTCGGAGCTGGGGCGGCGTGCTGGTTGCCGGGCTGTTTCTCGCTCTGCTTCTGGCCGCAGCTGTTCCGCCGCAGCGTGCTTTGCGGACGCCGCCCGCGCCGCTTGATGAAACAGAAGCGGAAAAGGACATTACAGCCGTATTCGGATGCTTTTTCTGGATCTTGCTGATGCTGCTTGTCGCTGCGGTTTCCGTGCGCTTTTTCGGCTGGCTTTAAGCGGACGCGGCTGCGATGCCGCCCGGAGATCTGTGAGCCCGCGGCGGTTTGTACCGCTGGATGATTGATTATGCACGGGGCGCACCATACATTGACGGAAACCTGAAAAAAGTTCGGAAAGGGGAGACACAATGCAAACCGTTCGATTGTTAATTGCTGATGACCACCGTTTGATGCGGGAGGGACTGCGCTCACTGCTTGAGGCGGATGGACGTTTTCTGATTGCCGGTGAGGCGGAAGATGGGAACCAAATTGTTGATCTGGTGCGCAAGAACACTCCGCACGTGGTGGTCATGGATGTATCCATGCCGGGGCTCAACGGGATCGAAGCAACCCGCGAGATTCTTGCTGAACATCCCGGGATTCACATTGTCGCTTTGTCCGGTTTTGCCAATATGGTGTTTGTCCGGGAAATGCTGGATGCAGGCGCATCGGCCTACATTCTGAAGTCCCGTGCCTACGAGGACCTCGTGCGTGCCATCGACGAGGTGATGAACGGTCGTAAATATCTGACGCCGGAGATTGCTTCCGGCGTGGTGGATGAATATGTGGGCCTGTCGGCTTCCTCCGGGAAAGAGACCGCTTTTGTTGTGCTGACCCCGCGCGAACGGGAGGTGCTGCAGCAGCTGGCCGAGGGTTCCTCCACAAAAGAAATGGCGGACACCATGAGCGTCAGCGTGAAAACCATTGAAACGCATCGCCGCAACATCATGGAAAAACTGGATCTGCACAGCGTGGCCGAACTGACCAAATACGCGGTCCGTGAGGGCCTGACGGAGCTTGATTAATACGCGGCCCGGACGGCGGCATCAGTCGGTTTCAAAGCGGTAGTGCTCCACGCCTTCAAGGATGCCGCCTGCACAGTCGGCTTCCGCGAAGTACACCTTGCGGTTGCCGCGGAATCCTTCCAGTTCACAGCTGTAATTGCCGACGACGACGCCGGCGAGGTCGCCGCGCAGCATCTCGGCGTCGTTGCCGGAATCACCGGCCACCAGGATGTCGGCGAGCGGGACATCCCACTTGTAGGCGAGATAGCGGATGGCTTTGCCCTTGGAGGCGCGGTGCGGCAGGATGTCGAGGAACTGATCGTGTGAATAGATCAGTGTGTAGCGGATGCGGTTTTTCTGCAGGGTCTGATGCACCGTGCTGATCCGGTCTTTGCCCGGGTCCATGTTGTAGCTGATTTTGAAGGGACGCTGTGTGTCTTCCTCCTGATAATCCAGGAAATCAAGCTCGTCCAAAATGTTCTGGATGCGGGCCCGGTTCCACTGATTGGACAGATGGGCGGCCCAGCCTTTGTCGGGATGCCGGTTGGCACCGTAATAAATTTCGGCACCGACGGAGGTGATCATGACGTCCGGTTCCGGCAGATCGTGTTCCGAGAGAATCTGCAGAGCCGATTCAATGGTGCGGCCGGTGGCGATGCCGAAGCCGATGCGTTCGCGCTGGTCGCGCAGAAGCTGCGCCAGATCCGGCAGCCGGCTGTTGTCCTCACCGATCAGCGTGTTGTCGATATCGGTGATGATGAACCGGTTGAGGCCGGCGAGGCGCCGCCCGATGGCAGGCGGGGTGTTGCTCTGGTCTTCCCGGTCCGGCGGATTGTCGGCAATGACGGCGCGGATCTGTTCGAGATACTGGCGGGCGTGAGTTTCCCAGGTGTAGTGTTCGCGCACGCCCAGCAGCCCGTTTTTGGAATACTGTTCCCACAGGTCGGGGTCGGCCACGATTTTTTTGACGGCCGCGGCAATGGCGGAGGAATCGCCGGGATCGACGAGCTCGCCGTTTTTGCAGTTGGCGATGATGTCGCGCGGGCCGCCGTCATCGGTGGCGACGATAGGCAGGCCGGTGGCGGCGGCTTCGAGCAGCGTCAGGCCGAAGGGCTCGGTGAGCGCCGCATTGACAAAGACGCCTTTGCCGGCGGCGGCGATGCGGTAGAGTTCGGGCACTTCGACCTGAAAGTCGTGCTTTTTGGGAATGGCCATTTTCCCGTAGAGGTCGTATTTATCCATGAGCAGCAGCATATCGGTCAGCACGCCGCGTTCGTTGTCCTCCATGACGGTGATGTCCCGGCGGATGCCGGCGTAGATGGCGAGGTTGGCCATGGCCTGCAGCTCACGGTCTTCGCCGAAGGCCTGAACGAGGCCGGCAATGTTTTTTCGTTTGTCGGGCCGGCACAGGGCCAGAATCAGCGGTTTTTCCTTGTTCTTATAAAAGCGTTCCAGTTCGGACAGGATGGAGGCCTGGGCGTAGAGGGCTTCCTCATCGGATTCCACTTCCGGAAGCCGGTCGTGATAGTAGGGGTAGAATTTGTCGAGATCGAGCCCCGGCGGAATCACGCGGAACTCGGGGAATTTATGGCTCAGGTATTCGCCGTACTGGGTGTCCACTTCCTGGCGGGTGCTGGTGATGACCATATCGGCCGACTGCAGCACGTCCTCTTCGGCTTCGATCCGCTGGTCGATGTTGTATTTGCGGATGATCTTTTCTTCGGTCATGCCGTCGTGCAGCAGCTTGCGCATTTTGGAGCGGCCGAGCGAATGGCCGGTGAAGATGAACGGCACACCGAACAGGCGGCTCAGCCACATGGCCACATAGCCCGCGTCGGCATAATGCCCGTGCACGATGTCCGGCAGGCGCCCCTCGCGTTTGATGAATTTCACCGACTTGTCGATGTATTCATCCAGATGCTTCCAGAGCAGTTCCTTGCGCATGTATTTTCGTCCGCCGCACGGAATGCGCACAATGCGGAAGCGGTCAGACACCTGTTCGATGTCCTGCGCGTAGTCGTCGGACACCGCCGGATCCTGGATGCGGCGCGTGAACAGATCGACCCGTTCAACGCCCGGCTGCCGGGAAAGCTCCAGCCCTTCTTCCGTCACATACTTGATCTGCCCGCCCGTATCGGCATCGCGGCCCATTTCGAGGTTGGCCCCGCGGATCAGGCCGTGCAGGCTGAACATCTGAATGTAGAGGTTGTCGCGGTCTGTCATGTCGATTCTCCGGTTGCTGCGGTTCGGAACGGTTCGTAAAAATCGGGGTCGCCGGGAACAGCGCCGGCAAGGGTGCAGACCTTTTCGGAAAGATGCGAGGCTTTTTGCAGGATTTCAGGTGCCGGCAGGCCGGAAAGCAGTCCGTGGGCCAGCATGGCGGTGAAGGAATCGCCCGCGCCGACGGTATCGACAATCTGTTCCGGGCCGACGGTGTCGGCGGTCTGTTCGAAACGCTGTCCGCCCCGGTAGAGCACGCTTCCGTCCGGACCGCGAGTCAGAGCAATCACGGCGATGTTGAACTGCTCCATCAGCGCGCCGGCAAGGGCTTCGGTGCCGGTCTCGCTGAGTCCCAGCAGGCGTCCGCCTGCAGCCAGTTCGTCTTCATTGATTTTCAGAATATCGGTCTGTTCCAGCGAAGGACGGATGATCTCTTCGGTTTCGCATCCCGGCCGCAGATTCATATCATAGAGCCGTTTGGTCCTGGCCGGCAGACTGCCGAGAAAGGACTGCAGGCGTTCCCGTCCCCCCGCCGTCCGCTGAATCAGAGACCCGAAATAGACCAGTTCCGGATCGCATTCCGCCGCGGCCCCGAAGTCGATGTAATCATACGCCGCGTTTTCGATGATGGTGTAGGTCGGGACCCCGTTTTCATCCACGCGGACCTGAACCCGGCCGGTTGCATGATCCGGATCGCGCTGCAGATTCTGCGGGTCGAGACCGGATTCCTTCACAACGGTTTGCAGGGCATCGCCGGCTTCGTCGCATCCGATGCGCGAAATAAAGCGGACCCGGCGCCCGAGACGCTGAAGGTGCTGTGCAAAATTAAACGGCGCGCCGCCGGGGCGGCGTCCGCCCGGAAGTTCGTCAAACAGAATTTCACCCAATACGGAAATCATGAGAATCCTCTTTTCGTTATACGGATGTATTGAACCGGACTGAGACCTAATGTGAAGATTTTATTGGTGTTTATAACGGACGGACTGCCGGCATAAAAAAGCGGTCCTGCCCGTCGGGGCAGGACCGCTGATCGGTTGCAGCGAACAAGGGTTTATTCTTCGCCGAGGGCCCAGCGGGTGTAGCGCTTGACGCTGATCGTATCGCTCAGCTCCTTGCCTTTGGCCTCCAGGAGCTGCGTGATGCTGATTTTGTCGTCTTTGACAAATCCCTGTTCGAGCAGAGTGTTCAACGCGTAAAACTTGTTGAGTTTTCCGTTCAGGATATTTTCAACAATGTTCTCCGGTTTGCCTTCCACCTGTTTGGCGAACAGCGCTTTTTCCTCTTCGACCACGTCGGCGGGAATGCCGTCGCGATGGAGCGCCATCGGGTTGGCCGCCGCGATATGCAGGCAGATATCCAGCGCCAGTTCTTTGAAGGAAGCCGCCGAAGCGGTTTCCGCTTTGTCGAAACCGAATTCGACGAGCACGCCGACTTTGCCGCCCATGTGAATGTAGCTGGCGACCGCGCCGGTTCCATCCACACTGTATTTTTCGCTTTTGCGCAGAACGATGTTTTCACCGATTTCCGCAATCTTGGCCGTGATTTCGTCTTTAAAGACTTCGGCCGGATCTCCGTCCACGTCCATGGCTTTGTCGGTGAGTTCGGCGACAAAAGCCTGGAATTTTTCGTTGCGGGTCACGAAGTCGGTTTCGCAGTTCACCTCGATCATCACGCCGGTCTGTGCGTCATCAGACACCTTAGCGGCGATTTTTCCGTCCTTGGCAACCCGGGATGCTTTTTTGGCGGCGACCGCCATGCCGCGTTCGCGCAGCAGCTTGACGGCCTGATCCATCTCGCCGCCGGATTCCTGCAGAGCGCGTTTGCAGTCCATCATGCTGACGTTGGTGGCGTCGCGGAGTTCTTTTACCATGCTTGCTGTGATTTCAGCCATTTTTGATCCTCTCGTTTAAGGTATTCGATTATTCGCTTTTTTCATCCGTCTTTTCTTCGGGCTCTGCGGCCGCTTTCGGTTCGGCCCCGGCGTCCGTTTCTTTTCCGGCCGGCGGGTCAGCCGGAGCAGCGCCGGACGAAGCCGTTTCCGGTTCTTCACCGGCCGGCTCTTTTTTCACCGCGGGCGCGGGAGTTTCGCCGGCCTCCGTTTTCGCCTTTTCGGCGTCCGGTTTTTCGGCCGGCGCGGCTTTTTTCGCCTCCGGTTCCGGTTTTTCTTTCACGGGGGTGCTTTCAGCGGTCGCGGGTTTTTTCTCGGAAGGGGCCTTTTCTTTTTTGGATTTTTCGGCCTGCGCTTTTTCCTTTTTCAGCTTTTCGAGGACCTGAGCGCGTTTCTTGCGTTCCGCGTCCTCTTTGGCCTTGCGTTCGGCACGGGCGGCCTCGGCGGCGGCGCGTTCGGCCTCCTCTTTTTCGCGCCGGCGTTTATCCTCGGCTTCTTTTTCGCGGGTGTAGGTTTCGTGGGCCGCGGCAATGGTGCCGCCGAGAGTCTCGGCGATCAGTGACAGCGAGCGGATCGAGTCGTCATTGCCCGGAATGGGATAATCGACCAGATCGGGGTCGGCGTTGGTGTCGATGAGTGCCACCACCGGGATGTCGAGGCGCTGCGCTTCGGCAATCGCCAGCTTTTCACGGCAGATATCCACAATCACCATGGCGCCGGGCAGCGACGTCATCTCCCGGATCCCGGTGAGATTCCGTTCGAGTTTTGTGAGCTCCCGGCGCATGGCCGACTGCTCTTTTTTCGGATAGGCTTTCAGCCGGGTTTCGTCGTCGAACAAGGCCCGCAGATCCTCCATGCGCTTGACGCTGCGCCGGACGGTCTGGTTGTTGGTAAGCATGCCGCCGAGCCAGCGGTGGACCACATAGGGCTGTGAGGCGCCTTCGGCCGCCTCCTGCATGACGGAGCGCGCCTGTTTCTTGGTGCCGACAAACAGCACCTTGCGGCCGCTCATGACGGTGTTTTCCAGAAACTCTCCGGCCATCTTCAGGCCGACGAGGGTTTTCTGGAGATCAATAATGTAAATCCCGTTTTTGGCGCCGTGAATAAAGCGCTTCATTTTGGGATTCCAGCGTTTGGTCTGATGACCGAAGTGCAGGCCTGCATCCAGCAGATCCTGAATCGTCAATGTCGTTTCGGACATGGTATTACCCCTTTCTGTCGTTCGTTTTTGAACAATCCGCTTTGGCTCCGCCGGGGGTAAACCGGTCGGGCACTCGCTTCGATCCCGACTTGTTCGGGATCATTAAGACGGCGGTTATACGCACGAAGCACCGCTCTGACAAGCGAATAGCGGGTGGAATATCGGATGCAGATATGCAGGCCGCCGGGCGTTGCGGGATCCCGCCCGTCCTCTTTCCGCTGTTCCGATGCCTTTATTTTTCGCCGATGAGGACCTCGGCAATGTTGAGTGTGTGATCCTTGATGCGCCGGAAACTGTTGAGAATATCCGTGAAGACGAGGCTGTTGAGCGGCGTGGCGGTCTGAGACGCCAGGCGGTTGAGGTGCTCCCGCCGGCAGGCTTTCATGAAGCGGGTAATGTCGTCGCCCTCACTGAGCGCCTTGACGGCGATCTCATCGGTTTCACCGGATGCAACCGCGCGGTTGATGCGCCGGATGTACTCCAGGACCCGCCGGTTGAGTTCCAGCAGTTCCCGGCGGCCCTCCCCGGAAAACGTCAGCCCGTTTTTCCGCATCTTGCGGGCCCCTTTGAGGATGTTGGTGATGTAGTCGCTGAGCGATTCGTATTCGTCGGCCATGCGAAGCTGACGGCGGGCCTCGGCGGCGACATGATTCGGCACCTGACCGTTGAGCAGACGGCCGAGAAAGACGGCGACCTCTTTCTGTACGTTGTCGAGAATCTCCTCCCGGTGAAAGAGTTTTCGCTCGATGGTTTCATCGGGTTTTTCATTCGCCAGAATCTCGCCGAGCCGGCGGGCCATCATCTCAACGCTGTCGGCCATGAACAGAATCTGTTTGCGGGACTGCACCACGCCGAGGGCGGGGGTGTCGAGCATGCGCACGTCCAGATAGGTCAGGTGCGGCACCTCCTTAACGGATTTGTCGGGGACGATGCGGGTGACGATGCGGGCGAGCAGGCCGAGCAGCGGCAGAAACAGGATGGAATTGGTGACATTGAACCCGGTGTGCACCAGCGCGATGGCGCGCATGATATTGGGATAGGAGGGGCTGCCGTCCGCCAGCGGAACCATCAGGTCGGGTTGGCCGCCGCTGAGCGCACTGATGAGCGGGAAATAAAAGGGGATGGCAATCAGTGTGATCCACAGTACGCCCAGCAGATTGAAGATAATATGGGCATAGGCCGCCCGTTTGGCATTAACGGAAGAGGCGCCGAACGAGGCCAGAAACGCGGTGACCGTGGTTCCGATGTTTTCGCCCAGCACCAGAGCCCCGGCGGTCTGAAAGTTGATCATTCCGGTGGAGGCCAGCCCCATCGTGATGCCGAGCGTGGCCGAGGACGACTGAACAATGACGGTGAGCAGGCAGCCGACCAGGGCGCATTTGAGCACGCCGATATAGCTGTCGGCCTGAAAGGCATGAAACCATTCCTGAAATTCCGGCACCGTGCGAAGCGGCTTAAAGCCGTTGCTCATGAGCTCAAGCCCGAAGAAAATCATGCCGATGCCCATCAGCGCCATGCCGGTGTAGCGCAGTCGTTCGTTTCTGGAAAAAAGAAAGAGAAACGCGGAAAAGCCCAGAATCGGAAGGCCGTATTTACCGATCTTCAGGGTGAGGATCCAGCCGGTGAGCGTGGTGCCGATGTTGGCGCCGAAAATCACACCGATGGCCTGCGTCAGGGTCATGACGGCGCTGTTGACCAGCCCGATGACCATGACCGTGGTGATGGAGCTCGACTGAACGATACAGGTAACGGTCAATCCGACCAGCAGCCCCATCACCCGGTTGTCGGTGGCCGCACTGATGATTTTTCGCAGCCGGTCGCCGGAGACGGCCTGCATGCCTTCCGACATGTGCTTCATCCCCAGCAGAAAAATTCCCAGGCCGCCCAGAACCTGAAAAAAGATAGACCACAGCAATTCCGCGTTCACGAATTCATTTCTCCCGGTGACCGGGCTCTGTTTGACCAGACAGGGCAGACGCGCCCGGCTTTCCGCGCCCCCGGAACCGTTTAACTAACTGTTTCTTAGTTTTTACCTAACAAAAACCTAACAATGCAGCAATAGTTTGTGTGCGTAATTTTAACAAAATGAAAACAATCGACCGTTTGCCGGGCGGACAGAAGGCAGACGCCCGCTTGGATGCAGGCATCCTCACAGGGAGGAAGGCCTGAAGAGACAGGAAACAAAACAAACGCAGGAGAACCTATTGTGAAAAAACAAGACCTATTGATTCCGATGATGCTGATTGCCATGACGGCGGCTGCGGGCTGGGATGCCGAGCTCCGGTCCGTGAATGAGTGGGATGACGACAATGAACGGGTCACAGCCGTTCAGCCGCAGGTGCGCTATAAGGGCGATGGATGGAAAGCGCACGTGGAATACTGGATCCCGTTTGATCCCGAAAGCGAAGACGGGCGGATCGAGCAGGAACTTGAAGTGAAGGTGCCCGGGGTAAAGGGGCTGGCCCTTAAAAACGAACTGTACTACGACGTCGAGGACGGCGAGTGGGCCTCTGAACTGACCCCGAAGTGGTACACAACGGTCTGGGGGATCAAGGCCGGGTTCGAGCTGGAGATTGATTACCTGAAAAACGATCAATTCGATCTCCACGAGATTGAAGTTGAACCCACGGTTAAAAAGAGCTGGGCGCTCGGGGAGACGAGCGAACTCGAACTGGAGCTGGAGATGCCGGTGACCCGGCTGTATTCCAGCAGCAAGGATGATGTTGAAATCGAGGAGCTGGCCGTACTCGCCATCTACGATTATGCGGTGACGGATCATACGGCCCTTGAAGTGCGCGGCGAACTGCACTGCGACGTACAGGACGGAGCATGCGAAAAAATTCTCGAGATCGCGCTCAAACATGCGTTCTAAGAGTCCTTCACATCCGGCTTTCAGCTTTTGACCGGCCCCGGCACCGAGCGGGATTTGTCCCGTTCGGCGCCGGCAGGCTGTGCAACCGCCCGGCAGATGATCAACGAAAATCAAACCGTTTTCTAATCACAATCAAACAGCCGGACGAAAGAATCCATGCATGATCTACAGTCGGGATTTACACAGTCGGGCAGACCTGCACGTTCACAGCAAACATTCCGATCGGCCCAGTGAATGGTTCCTGCGGCGTATCGGATCACCGGAGAGCTTTGTCGAGCCGCTGGCGCTCTACCGGACCTGCCGGGAGCGGGGGATGGATTATGTGACCATCACCGACCACAACAGCATTCGCGGCGCACTGGAAATCGCCCATCTGCCCGGCACCTTTCTCTCCTCGGAGCTCACCACCTATTTCCCGGAAAACCGCTGCAAAATCCACTGCCTTGTCTGGGGAATTACCGAAAAAAACTTCAAGGCGCTCGATGAGCTGCGGCCGAACATCTACGACCTGCACCGCTACTTGAACGATCACCATATTGTACATGCGGTTGCACACCCGCTCTTTCGCGTCAATGACCGTCTGACGCTCGAACAGTTTGAAAAACTGATCCTGATGTTCAAACGCTTCGAGGGACTCAACGGATCGCGCCATCCCCGGGCCGGCACGGTCGCCCGCGCGGTGTTTGATCAACTGACCCCGGAGGGCATTGAGCAGCTCGCCGATAAACACGGCATGCAGCCGACCGGATCCGAACCCTGGAAAAAATTTCTGACCGGCGGCAGCGACGATCACAGCGGGCTCTACACCGCCGAAGCGCACACCGTGACACCGCCGGCCGCCACCGTTTTTGATTTTCTTCAGTTCCTGAACGAGGGGAATCACCGTCCCGCCGGCCGGGCCGGCACCAGCGTGCGTCTCGCGCACAGCCTGTACGGCATTGCCTGCAGCTATTATGAACACCGCATTCTGAAAAGCCGCTCCGGACGTGACAGCACCGTCGGCGCGCTGCTGCGCCGCATGACGGATGAGCCGCGCGAACCCGAGACCGGTCTGCGTGCCGCTCTGGCCCAGCCGATTCGTCGTCTGGTTATCGAACATCGCAAAAAACAGCTCAGCGACATCGAAAAAATGCTGATCGACGAAATTGCCGCCATCCGCAGCCGTCCGGTGGAAGACGTTCCGGAAGAGCAGGAGGAGGGCGGTCATCAGGACGGACGCAAATTCCGGGCGGCCTGCCGGATCGGCCATCAGCTCGCCTTCGCCTTCATGCAGCGCTTTGTTGAGCAGATCCGCCGCGGCGGGCTCATCGAGAGCATTCAGTCTTTCGCCTCGCTGGGGCCGGTGGTGCTGGGCGTCGCTCCGTATCTGACGGCCTTCAGCGTGCAGCACAAGGACGAGCCGTTCCTTGAATCGATTGCTGCGGCCTTTCCCGGCACCGCCTCCCGGACACGGCGCTCTGGCAAACAGGCCTGGTTCACCGATACGTTCACCGATATGAACGGCGTGGTCAACACCATCCGCACGCTGGCCGGACTGGCGCACCGCACCGGCCGGCCGCTGACCGTGGTCACCTGTCTGCCCGACGATCCGGCGGCTGATTTCCCGGTCAAAAATTTCCGCCCGGCCGGAAGGTTCACCCTGGCGGAATACAAGCAGCAGGAGCTGGTCTGTCCGCCGCTGCTCGAAATCATCAACTGGCTCGAAGAAGAGGAAATTGATGAGCTGATCATTTCCACTCCCGGGCCGGTCGGTCTGGCCGCGCTGGCGGCCGCCCGGCTTCTCAAGCTGCGGGTGCGCGGCATTTATCACACCGACTTTCCCCAGTATGTCAGCCTCTTTTCAGAGGATGAAAAACTCGAAGAGGTGACCTGGCGCTATATGGCCTGGTTCTATGCGGGGCTCGACCGGATTGCCGTGCCCTCGCAGGCCTATCTCGAGCAGCTCGCCGATCGCGGATTTGATCGCGGGAAGCTGGCGGTGATGCCGCGCGGGGTGGATATTGAACGGTTTTCTCCGGAAAAACGCGACGCGTCCTTCTGGGAGCTGTTTAACCTCAACGGCGAGTTTAAATTTTTCTATGCCGGACGCATCTCGCGCGAAAAAAACCTCGAAAACCTGCTGGATGCGTTTCGTTCGCTGCAGTCCGACCGGTCGTTCAGCGCCGTGCTGGTGCTGGCCGGCGACGGGCCCGATCTCGATGAGTTTAAAAAGGAGTATGCCAATGAATACATTGTTTTCACCGGACGGCTCGAAGGCGACGATCTGGCAAAGGCCTATGCCAGCGCCGACTTTTTCGTCTTCCCGAGCCGCACCGACACCTTCGGCAATGCCGTTCTCGAAGCGCATGCCAGCGGTCTGCCGGCCCTGGTCTCCGAGGAGGGCGGTCCGCGGGAAATTGTCCGCTCGCACAACTCCGGACTGGTGGTTGACGCGCGCGGCCCCGATACGCTGGCCGAAGCGCTCCGCCGCGTCCGCCGCGACGACGCCCTGCGGGGTACGCTGAAACAGGGCGCGCTCAATCGCGCCCGGGACAGTCGCTGGGAAAGCGTCCTCGAAAAACTGTAAACCGCACGATGTTGCCTGCGGCAGCATGCCGGATCATGTGTTCCTCCCTCTTGAAAACAGCCGAAAATCCATCCTTGCCGTGCTGTTCAGCGGCAGGACTGCGGCGGAGCCGGGGATCAAAACGGATCAGCCGAGATTTTTGGCGGCAAAGTCCCAGTTCATAAGCTGGTTGAGAAGCGCAGCAATGTACTCGCCGCGCCGGTTCTGATAGTCGAGGTAGTAGGCGTGTTCCCAGACGTCGAGCGTGAGCAGCGGTTTAAGGCCTGCCGTCAGCGGGGTTTCGGCATTGCCCGTTTTGACGACGCGCAGGGCGGAGCCGCTCTGCACCAGCCAGGCCCAGCCACTGCCGAACTGCGAGCCGGCCGCGGCGGCCAGTTCGGCTTTGCAGGCCGCGACCGATCCGAAGGAGGCTTCCATCGCCGCCTTCAGTTTCGCGGGCGGTTCCCCGCCCCCGTTGGGGTTCAGGCTGTTCCAGTAGAAGGTGTGGTTCCAGACCTGCGCGGCATTATTAAATAAAGCGGCCTGTTCCGGCTGTCCGGCGGTTTCGAGGATGATCTGTTCAAGCGACTGACCGGCGCGCGGTGTGCCGTCCGTCGCTTTCTTCAGTTTGGCGACATATCCGGCGTGATGCTTGCCGTAGTGGACGCCGAGAGTTTTCGCTGAGATGACGGGCGCAAGGGCGTTTTCGGCGAAGGGAAGCGGTGGCAGGCTGATCGGTGAGTTGGTTTGCGGAACGAAGGCCGGCGGTTTTGCGGCGGCGGCGGCCTTGCCGGGCAGGGCGCCTGCGGCGGCCAGCGCGGCGGATGCGGTGAGAAAACTGCGGCGATTCATCTGTTTCATGATTCCCTCCATGGATGTGTGTTGTTCAGCATGCCGACAGTATACCGGGTGCCTGGTTGATGACCAGCTTGAACCGCCCGGCAGGCCGGCCCGGGAAAACGCTGTTTTTATACGCTTCTAACATACATCTAACAAAACCCTAACATATGACGCGCAGTCTCTGTTGCGTAAAGCGGTCAGGAACCGGTATCGGGGGCGAAAGGGAGAGACCTTCGTGCCGGATCCGCCAGCCAGAAAACATCAACTGAAACCAAGGAGATTGCTCGTATGAAAACCAAACTGTTTGCGATTCTGCTGACAGCCGCGGTGGCCTTAACCGCCGCAGCGGAAGAAAAAATTGTGATCGACGGATCCACGACCGTCGGACCGATTGCCAAGGCCTTTGCCGAATATTTTATGGCAGCCAATCCCGACGTCAATATCACCGTCAGCGAATCGGGCAGCGGCAACGGGGCCAAGAGCCTGATGAACAACGTGTGCGATATTGCCGCGATGTCCCGCCCGATGAAAGACAATGAGTTTCTGGCCGCGGCCGAAAAAGGCATTCAGCCGGTGGCGCACGTGGCGGCGCTGGACGGCCTGCCCATTCTGGTGCATCCGGCCAATCCGGTCGGCGAGCTGACCCTGGAGCAAATTCGCGCGATCTATCGCGGACAGATCACCAACTGGAAAGACGTCGGCGGTCCGGATATCGGGATTGTGCTGATTACCCGCGACACCAACAGCGGTACCTACGAAACCTTCGAAAAACTGGTCATGAACCGGGAGAAGATCAGCGACAAGGCGGAATACGTCGGCAGCAACGGCGCCATTCGCCAGCGCGTGCAGAGCACCCCCGCGGCCATCGGCTACGCCGGGCTCGGCTTTGTGGACAACACCGTCAAAGCGCTGAAGGTCAACGGCATCTATCCCTCGCCGCTGACCGTGCGCACCGGTGAATATCCGATTGCCCGTCCGCTGTTCCTGTACACATCCGGCTATCCGAAACTCGGATCGGCACTGTACCGGTTCGTGACGCTTCATCTGAGCGAGGACGGCCAGGAAATGGTGGAGGAAATCGGCTTCGTTCCGGTCACCTCCTACTGAAAACCGCTGCAGGGAACCGAGAGTCAATGCAAACGAATGCGTTGAATCTCCAAAGCCGCGCGGGGTTTCCAAACCCTGGAAAACCCGCGCCGGTTTTTTCCAAACCCTGGAAAACCCCTGCGGCCTGATTTATTCATTTCTGACAGAATCCTGATTGTTTTCTTACAATCAACAGGCAACATACCCGTTCCATGTCTGCAACCGATCCGACAACTCAACGGCCTTCACTGGTGATGAGCAGTGCGGCGAGCGTGCGCAAGCGGCTCGGGGCGATGCTGGGCCGGAGTTTTCTGTTCGCCGTGACGTCGCTGTCTACGCTGGCCGTGTTTTTCATCTTCTTTTTTATCGCCCGGGATGCACTGCCGTTTTTCCAGCTGGAGGGATGGCGCGAGTTTTTCACCTCGACGCGCTGGTATCCGTCCGGCCATCCCGCGGAGTTCGGCGCGCTCTCCATCTTTTTCGGCAGCGCCCTCGTGACGCTGGGCGCCGTGGTGGTCTCGGTGCCGCTGGGGGTGTCCGCAGCGGTCTGCCTGAGTGATGTGCTTCCGTTTTCGGCGCGTCAGGTGGTTAAACCGGTCATCGAAATTCTTGCGGCCATTCCGTCGGTGGCCTACGGGTTTTTTGCGCTGGTGGTGTTTGCGCCGCTGCTGCAGAACCGCGGCGGAACCGTGCTGTCGATCGGCGCATGGCTGATTATTGCGCCGGTGCTGGCGCTGACGGTGGTGGTGGCGGCCGATCTGATCGCCGACCGCGCACCGGATGCCTGGCGCCGCCGGGTTCGCTGGATCGCGGGCCTGCTGTTCGGCGCGCTGGCGTTCGCCGGCATGACGGCGCTCGGCCGTCAGCTCGCGGGAATCCAGATTGCCAGCGGCGCCAATGCGCTCAACGTGTCGATCATTCTCGGTATTATGGCGCTGCCGACCGTCGTCAGTGTGTCGGAGGATGCGCTGCAGGCCGCGGGGCGGGAACTGCGCGAAGGCAGTTACGCGCTGGGTGCCACGCGCGCTGAAACCATTCTGCGCACGGTGATCCCCGCCTCGATGAGCGGCATCCTCGCCGCGGTTATCCTCGGGGTGATGCGGGCGGTCGGTGAAACCATGGTGGTCTGGATGGCGTCGGGCAATGCCGCCCGAATTCCGGAACCGTGGTACAACGTGCTCGAACCGGTGCGCACCCTGACCGCCACCATCGCCGGCGATATGGGCGAGGCCGATCACGTCACCGGTTCGTCGCGCTTTCATGTTCTGTTTGCCATGGCGCTCTGCCTGCTGGCCTTTTCATTTGTCATGAATCTGGTCAGCGAAGGCATTGTCCGCCGTTCACGGAAGAAATTGGGAAAATAGGGGCCGGGGTGTTGACATGACGGATTGTTTGATCAGCGGAGTCTGCAGGAAGAGCCGGACGGTGTATTTGCATACATCCTGTAATCCTGTCATTCCCTCTGCATTCTGCGCATTCCGAAGGAACGCTCTTTCATGAGACTGGAAACCAGAAAACTGCTCGACCGCGCCTTTTCCGGCATGGGGCTGATCGCCATCGGGGTGATGGCCATGGCGCTGATCGTGATCCTGGCGCCGATTATCGGCAAGGGGGTCGGCGCGTTTGTGTTCAAGGGCACGATCGAACACCGTAAAGTGATGTTTGATCACTGGGGACGCGGGAATCCGCAGAAACTGGAGGCCGGCCGCGAAGAGGCCGCGGCCGCCCGCCGGCCGGTCTATGACCTGCTTGCGGCGTTTGACGAAGAACTCGATGAGATGCCGTATGCTGAACGCCGGTCCTATAAGCAGTCCCTGCGGGACCTCGAAAAAGCGCTCGAAGAACTGCTCGGACCGGCGCCCGGCGAACGCACGCCGGTGCTGATTCGCCAGCAGTACGGCGCCACCCGCTGGGATCGCGTGCAGGACAAGCTCGATCACATCCTGTTGACCGAGGAATGGGACTATTCCAACCCCGACAAACTCGGTGTGCTGGTGAAAACCCCGCGCGTGAATCAGTTTCGCGGAACCGAACTGGAACCGCTGTTCGGCTACATCGAGTCTCACATCGATGAGATGATGCAGCCGCGCTGGACCTTCTACTGGCAGTTTCTCTTCGATACCTCCAAGGACGCGCACATTTTCGGCGGGATCGGTCCCGAAGTGCTCGGGACCGTCTATCTGACGCTGGGCGCGATGATTTTCGCCATTCCGATGGGGGTGATCGCCGCCATTTACCTTTGTGAGTATGCCCGCGAAGGACGGGTCATCAGTTTCCTGCGTATCTGCATCAGCACACTGGCCGGCGTGCCCAGCATTGTGTTCGGCCTGTTCGGTCTGGCGTTTTTTCTCAACACCATCCATATCTCGGACTCGAAAAGTGTGCTGGCCGGGTCGCTCACCCTCGCACTGCTGATTCTGCCGACGGTCATCCGCGCATCCGAAGAGGCCATTCTGTCGGTCCCGCAGGCCTATAAGGAGGCCGCCCTGAGCCTCGGCGCGGGGCGCTGGCACACGGTGATGACGGTCATCCTGCCGGCCGCGCTGCCCGGCATCCTGACCGGCACCGTCATCAGCATGGGCCGGGCCGCGGGCGAAACCGCCCCGATTATTTTTACCGCCGCAGTCAGTGTCGGCCGCCCGCTGCTGCCCATGCAGACGCTGTCCCAGCCGACTCCGGCGCTGCCCTGGAATATTTACAATCTTGCGACCGAACACGAGGCGGTCGATGAAATCCGTCACGTGCAGTTCGGCATGGTGTTCACGCTGGTGGCCGTGGTGCTGCTGCTCAATGTGGCGGCCATTGTGATGCGCGCACGGATTTCAAAAAAACTCAGGGGATAGGGAAGAAAATGTGACATAGAGGAACGGATTGTCGGGAGGAGACGGAGAGATTCCGCACTCCGTTTATCCGGAAATCCGACAGTCCGGTAATCCAAAGGATGGATGATGAGTGAAGAAATTAAAATGAAACAGGCCGCCCGGTTTGCAGAGCATCAGGGAACCCCGCCGGCAGACGGGGCTGAATCGCATGTGGATGCCCGGGACTTTTCCGTGTTCTACGGAGATTTTGAAGCGGTTAAAAAGGTGTCCTGCTCGTTTCCCGCCGGGTTTGTCACCGCCATGATCGGTCCGAGCGGATGCGGAAAAAGCACCTTCCTGCGCGCGGTCAACCGGATGAACGATCTCATTCCCTCCTGCCGCGCCGCCGGTGAACTCGTCTTTGACGGCGAAAACATCTATCGCCGGGACATCGATGTGGTCTCCCTGCGCATGCGCGTCGGGATGGTGTTCCAGAAACCCAATGTGTTTCCCAAGTCGATTTATGACAACATCGCCTACGGACCGCGTCTGCAGGGGATCAAAAACCGCAACCGCCTGGATGAACTGGTCGAGTCGAGCCTGCGCCAGGCCGCCATCTGGGATGAGGTCAAGGACCGCCTGACCAGCAACGCGCTCGGCATGTCCGGCGGTCAGCAGCAGCGCCTCTGCCTGGCCCGCGCCCTGGCCGTGAAACCCGAAATTCTGCTGATGGACGAACCGACCTCCGCGCTCGATCCGAAGGCGACCACAAAGATCGAGGACTTAATCGGTGAGCTGCGCGGAAAATACACGATCATCATCGTGACCCACAATATGCAGCAGGCCGCCCGGGTTTCCGATTTGACCGCTTTCCTGTACGAAGGAAACCTGATAGAATTCGGGGAAACCAGGCAGCTGTTCACCAACCCGAAGGAAAAACAGACCGAAGACTACATTACCGGACGCTTCGGATGAACGGGTTCGATTTTAATCAGCATCCGACGCCTCATCCTGATTTCAGCGGCAGGATCGGGATTGCGAGGAAGAAAAAGAGCCGGGTGAAGAGGAAGGAAAAACGATGACACGTGTATTTATGCATGAAATCGAAGGGCTGAAAAAACAGATTCTGGCCCTGAGCGCACAGGTGGAGGAAAACGTGATTCTTGCGGTCAAGGCGCTGCGCGAACGCGATGAAGAACTGGCCCGGCAGGTGGAGGCCAGTGATGCGGAGATCGATGCCGCCGAAGTGGAGGTCGAAGAAGAAGCCTTGAAGATCCTGGCGCTCTATCAGCCGGTGGCGCACGACCTGCGGTTCCTGACCACCGTGCTCAAAATCAACAACGACCTCGAACGCATCGGCGATCTCGCCGCCAATATCGCCAAGCGCGCCCGGCGCATGTGCACCTTCGCCGCTCTGCCGATCCCGGGCGAACTGCACCAGATGGCGGGACATGCCCGCGATATGGTGCGCGACAGCCTGAATGCTTTTGTCAACCTCGACGACGATCTGGCCGCCTCGGTGCGCGATCACGATGAAATTGTGGATGACCTCTGCAAACAGGTGGCGGCCTTTGTGGAGGAACAGATTCGCGACAATCCCGACAATACCCGCTACTATCTGCACATGCTGAACGCCTCCCGCAATCTCGAGCGCATCGGCGATCACGCCACCAATCTTGCCGAAGATGTGTTATATCTGATCCAGGGCATCATCGTCCGGCACGGCCTGGACGAAGCCGGATAACGCGCCGCAGCGCAGGAGGGTCTGATATGAGTAAACCGCTGATCCTGGTAATCGAAGACGAGGACGATATCCGCGAGCTGGTACGCTATAATCTGGAGCGCGACGGCTTCGCCGTGCGGGAAGCAGAGTCCGGAGAAAACGGCCTGGACTGGCTCGGCGGCAACAGGCCCGCATTGATTCTTCTCGACCTGATGCTGCCCGGACGCGACGGTCTCGATATCTGCCGCCAGCTCAAGCAGGACGAAGCCACCGCTTCGCTGCCGATTGTCATGCTGACGGCCCGCGGCGAAGAAAGCGATATCATCACCGGCCTGGAACTGGGCGCGGAGGACTACATTGTCAAACCGTTCAGCCCCCGCGTGCTCACGGCACGTATCAAAGCGGTTCTTCGCCGGAAATCCGGCCGCCCGGATCCCATGGACGGCGTTCTGCAGCGCGACGAACTGGCGATCCATCCCGGCCGGCATGAGGTGACGGTTAAAGGCCGCGCGATTGATCTGACGGCCTCCGAATTCGGCATTCTGCATTTTCTGGCGCGCCGCCCGGGCTGGGTCTTCACCCGCGGCCAGATCGTCGATGCCGTGCACGGCGAGGATTATCCTGTTACCGAACGATCCGTCGATGTGCAGATTGTCGGGCTGCGCAAAAAACTGAAAAAAGCCGGGGAACTCATCGAAACGGTTCGCGGAATCGGGTATCGTTTTAAAGATACCGACTAATTGAAGGGGGCGGAATGACAGGATTCGGGTTCTCCCTGTTTTAGAAATCCTGTCTTTCTGTTCTCCGGGCTCTTATGCATGCAAAACGAATATTCTGGCAGATCTATCCCGGTTATCTCCTGATCACCCTGGTTTCGATTGCCGGGTTTTTCTGGATCGCATCCACGTCCGTCAGCCGGTTTTACGAAAAGATGACGGCCGGCAAGCTCGCGGAGCAGGCGTTGCTCGTCGAAGAGCAGGTCCGCGAGCGCTTTGATTCGGACTCGATCGACCTGCTCGGCCGGATGACCGATCGTCTCGGCACCAAAGTCTCCGCCCGCATTACGCTGATCCTTCCCGACGGAACGGTTGCCGGCGATTCCGAGAAGCATCACTCGACGATGGGCGACCACAGCCGCCGGCCTGAAATCCGTGAGGCACTGGCCGGGCGGATCGGACAGTCTATGCGCTACAGCAATACGGTTCGCAAAAACATGATGTATGTGGCTGTGCCCGTCCATCGGGACGACCGCCTTGTGGGGGTGGTCCGCACCTCGCTGCCGCTGACGGAAATCGATCAGATCATTCAGGTGGTCCGGCATCGCATCATTATCGGCGGACTGCTCATTTTGCTGCTGGCCGCCGTGTTCAGCCTGCTCTTTTCCCGCCGCATTTCCCGGCCGCTCGAACGCATCAAACGCGGGGCCGAACAGTTTGCCCGCGGCGACTTTTCCTATCGGCTGCACACCATCGGCTCGGCCGAAATCAATGCGCTGGCCGATACGATGAACGAGATGGCCGCTCAGCTCGAGGACCGCCTGCAGACCGTGATCAAAGAACGAAATCAGCGCGAGGCCGTTCTGTCGAGTATGGTGGAAGGGGTTCTGGCGGTGGATACCACCGGCCACATCATCAGTCTCAATAAAGCCGCCGCCGAGTTCTTCCATGTCTTTCAGCCCGACACCGCGCCCGGCCGCAGTATCGAAGAGGTCTTCCGCAACGTGAAACTGCAGCGCTTTGTGGCCGATGTGCTCGAAGGGCAGGAAACCCTGGAATGCGAACTGACGGTTCAGAACCGCTCCACCTATTCCCTCCAGGCACGCGGAACCAATCTGTTCGGGCTGCAGGGCGCCCGCATCGGCGCGGTCGTCGTCTTTAACGATGTGTCCCGCCTGCGACGGCTTGAAAACCTGCGGCGCGATTTCGTGGCCAATGTGTCCCACGAACTCAAAACCCCCATTACCTCCATCAAAGGCTTTGTCGAAACCCTGCGCGACGGGGCGCTGGACGATCCGCAGGAAGCCCGCCGGTTTCTGACGATCGTCAGCAAACACGCCGATCGCTTAAACGCAATTATTGAAGATCTGCTCACGCTCTCGCGGCTCGAGCAGAGCGGCCGCGCCGAAGTGGAGATGCAGCCTGCGAAGCTGAGCGGAATTCTCAGCTCGGCCATCGAGGTCTGTGCACAGCGTGCCGCCGAAAAACAAATCACCATCCGGATGGACTGCCCGGAGGATCTCTCGGCGGTCGTTAATCCGCCGCTGATCGAGCAGGCCCTGATCAATCTCATCGGCAACGCCGTTAAATACAGCCTGGACGGGCAGGATGTGACCGTCGGGGCGCGGGCTCAGGACGACGGGGTCAGCCTCTTCGTTCGCGACCGCGGGTTTGGAATCGAAGAAAAGCATCTGGATCGGCTCTTCGAGCGCTTCTATCGAATTGATAAAGGCCGCAGCCGTCAGGAAGGCGGCACCGGCCTCGGCCTGGCCATTGTGAAACATATTGCCCAGGCGCACGGCGGAACCGTTTCCGTTGAAAGCGAATTCGGGCGCGGCTCGATCTTTACCGTTTTTCTTCCGTCCGATTTTCCCTCTTCCGGGAAAACCGGTTCGGCCTCATGAAAAAAGCTTCATGCCGCCGGGTTTGCCGGGCATGATGAACACAGGACACAGGACAACCTGTACGGCCCGGCTGCGCTGCCCGGGCGGTCAACCAAAGGAGAATCCAATGCCGCTGATAAAAATCGAGTCTTCCCGGGATGTGCCGCCGGAGGTTCTTGCCGGGCTGTCGAAAATCACTGCCGAGTCGATCGGTAAACCCGAAACGTATGTTATGGTCTGTGCGGCCAAAGCCGACCTGATGATGGCCGTCGCCGAGGGGAACGCCGCCTTTGTGGAGGTCAAAAGCATCGGCGGGCTCGAACCGGATGTATGCAGAACGCTTTCTGCTGAGATCTGCGGCCTGCTGAATGAACAGCTCGAAATCTCCGCTGACCGCATCTATCTCAATTTCACAGACGTCCCCGCATCGCAATGGGGGTTTAACGGCTCGCTGTTCGGGTGAATAGCAAGGAACGTTTTTGACCGCTAAGGGACGTTTTTGACCGCTAAGGCGCTAAGAATAAAAGGCTCTCAAGCTTTGTGCCTTCGTGCCTTTGCGGTCAGATTAGATGTTTATTTGTCCGGTGCGCTTGGCGTAATGCGGTGAATCGCCCCATTCATTGAACCCGATGGTTTCGCCGATGCCCTGAATGCGACGGCTGAGGCATCCGCGGCACATGGATGAGTTTTCGTCGGTGCACGGCTTGTTGTCATACAGTGTGTAGTTGGGGCGGAATTCCGTTTCCGTGACGTTCGGCATAATCACATTGGCGCCGCATTTCAGGCCTGTTTCGCGACCGGTGTGTTCCAATGCCTGCAACGCGGTGGCGGCGGCGATGTTGATATCTCGTAATACGATACGTGTCACCGCGATCATCTTGAGACCCAGCGTCAGCGCGGCCTGTTTCTGTTCATCGGTGTAGGGTGGAATCTGTTCGCCGAGCGGCGTGTCGCGGTGCGGGATGTAGGGGCCCATGCCGATCATATCCACATCAATTTCCTTCATGAACAGGATGTCGTTCACGAGGTCTACGGTGGTTTGGCCGGGCAGGCCCATCATCACGCCGGTGCCGACCTGCCAGCCGGTTTTTTTGAGCAGGGCGAGGCAGTGCCTGCGCTCTTCCAGATCATGATCTTCGGGGTGCAGTTTTTTGTACAGCGCGGGATTGGTGGTTTCGATGCGCAGCAGGTAGCGGTGCGCACCCGCCTCACGCCAGCGGCGGTAGGTCTCTTCGGTCTGTTCGCCGAGCGAGAGCGTGATGCCCAGTTTTCCGCCGGTTTGCTCTTTGACGGTTTTGACGACCCGCTCGATCATGTCGATGAACGCGGCATCTTTGCGCTCACCGGCCTGAATCACGGCCGAGCCATATTCGTTTCCGTAGGCCCATAGCGCCTCACGGATCATTTCCTCTTCCGACATTTGGAAACGCTCGACGTTGCGGTTGCTTTTGCGGATGCCGCAGTAATAGCAGTCTTTCATGCAGATGTTGGAGCATTCGATGATGCCGCGGAAATAAGCGATCTTTCCGACCTCGCGCTCCTTGACGCGGTACGCGCAGTCGTACAGCGCCTGCAACTCTGCCGGGTCGGAAATCTCCAGCAGCGCCTTCATCTCCGCCGGACTCAGCTCCTCGCCCCGATCCACCGTCTCTAAAATCGTTTCAATCATTTTAACCTCAAATATCGATGGCCACAAAAAACACTAAAATGCACGAAAAGAAGACTCGGCATATATTGGTTTTTGTTGGTTCTTGTGTTTTTTGTGGCAATTAAAAGTACAGGTCCCTATCGCCGTTTCTGATCTGTTCGATGCGTTCGAGAAGCTGGGTTTTCTGATCGCCTGCGGGCATGCGTTCGAGTTCGCTCTCAATCTGTTGCATGCCGGCCTTTCTGGTTTCGGGCGACGAATAATCCTCCATGTATTCCAGGAAGGTCAGGATGGCGTTGGGCGTGCAGAAGCGTTTGACGAAGCCCGGAATGGCAAACTCCATGAAGTGCTCGCCGGTGCGGCCGAGGCGGTAGCATCCGGTACAGAAGCTGGGCAGAAAGCCGGCCTCGCACAGCTCGCGGATGACCTGATCGAGCGAGCGTCCGTCGTTGAGAACAAACTGACTCTTTTTGTAGGATTCTTCGTCCTCCTGCGAATAGGCGCCGATGCCGATATTCGAGCCGGCATCAATCTGCGAAACCCCGAATTCCATAATCTGATTGCGCAGCTCGACTGATTCGCGGCAGGTCAGAATCAGGCCGGTGTAGGGGACGGCCAGCCGCAGAATGGCGACGAGTCGTTTGAAGTCGGTGTCGCTGACCTCATAGGGCGGGCGGTCGCACAGATTGGTGCCGATCGCCGGCTCAATGCGCGGGAAGCTGATGGTGTGCGGGCCGACTTTGAATTCGTTTTCAAGGTGAATCGTGTGATGGAGCAGGGCCATGGTTTCGAACTTCCAGTCGAACAGGCCGATGAGCGCGCCGATGCCGACATCGTCAATGCCCGCCTGCTGTGCGCGGTCGAGTCCGTGCAACCGCCACAGAAAATCGCTTTTCGGTCCGGAGGGATGCATCTGTTTGTAGGTTTCCCGGTGATAGGTCTCCTGAAAAATCTGATAGGTGCCGATGCCCGCCGATTTGACCAGCTTGTAGCCTTCCACATCCAGCGGCGCGGCGTTGATGTTGACGCGGCGGATTTCGCCGTTGCCTTTATGGATGCTGTAGACTTCTTTGACCGTGTCGTGAATAAACTGCGCGCCGTACTGCGGGTGTTCTCCGTACACCAGAATCAGCCGTTTATGCCCGCGATCCACCAGCGCTTCGACCTCGCGGTCGAGTTCCGGCATCGTCAGGGTTTTGCGGCTCACTTCGGTGTTGGTACAGCGGAAGCCGCAGTACTGGCAGTTATTGACACACTCGTTACCGATGTAGAGCGGCGCGAACAGCACAATGCGGTTGCCGTAAATCCGCTCTTTAAGCGTGCGCGCCCCTTCGAAAATTTCTTCGACCAGCGCCGGTTCTTCGGCATTGATCAGCACCGCCATTTCGTCGGGATCCAGCCGCTGTTTATCGAGCGACTTGGCAATGACCTCGCGTACCCGTTCCGCCGAAGGATTTTTTGTTTTTTCCAATGTCTGGAAAATATCCTTTTCGGGGATAAAGCTTTTTAGTCCGGCTGTATCAATTTTCATGATTCGTAATGTGTATTGAGTAACGCGTAATTGAGAATCTTCTTAATTACGTATTACGAGTTACTCGTTACGCTCCTTTCGTATGCATCGAGGGCTGCTGGAAACGGGGACAAAACTCGTTTTAAAACGCCTTGCGTCTGCGAAATGCAAAGCCCGTAGTTGGTGATCGGTGCGCCGGCGGACTCACATTTTTCGATACGCGACAGAATCTCGCGCCGGTTGTGCATGCAGCCGCCGCACTGCACGACCAAGCTGTACTCACCAAGGTTGTCCGGAAAATCGCGGCCGGCATACACATCAATTTGAAGATCACATCCGCAGTATTGCCGCAGCCAGCGCGGAATCTTTACGCGACCGATATCATCCTCCGCGGCATGGTGGCTGCATGACTCGGCAATCAGCACCTTGTCGCCGTCCTTCAGTTTGTCAATGGCCGCCGCGCCCGCCGCGAACTTCGGCAGGTCGCCCTTGAGCCGCGCAAAAAGGATCGAAAACGTGGTGCAGGGAATGTCGTTCGGCGTGTCGCCGACCATCTTCAGCACGACCTGCGAGTCGCAGATCACCAGATCCGGCGGACTCTTCAATTGATTGAGCATATGCGTATATTCGCGCTCTTTCACCACCAGCGTGGCCGCGTCGTTGTCGAGTGCATCGCGGATGGTTGAAACCTGCGGCAGAATCAGGCGGCCTTTGGGGGCCTGCAAATCAATCGGTATAATCAGCATCGCCATGCCGCCGGGCTTCACCAGATCGCCCACCAGCGGCGGCGGCTGAATGAACTCGTCGGGACACACTGCCAGGAGCTGTGCTTTCAGTTGGGACAGCACTGTTTCACGGGAAGCGAGGTCGGTGGAGTTGCATTGTATGGGCGACATGCATGTCGCCCTTACGAGGTCTGCTTTGTTGGCCACTTTGATGACCGGGGTGCCGCCCGCCCGCTCGCAAACCTTCTGTTCAAACTCCCCGAACTGATCGCCTTCGCAGACCAGCAGGATCACATCGGCGCGGTCGAAGACCCGTTGGGTCTTTTCAATTCGCTTATCCCCGATCACCGTTGTATCGTCGAGCCCGGCGGTATCGATGAAAACCACGGGTCCGATCGGCAGCAGCTCCATCGTTTTTTCGACCACGTCGGTGGTCGTGCCCGGCTGCTCGGACACAATGGACACGTCCTGACCGGTAATCAGGTTCAGGAAGCTCGACTTGCCCACATTCGTCCTGCCGAACAGGGCGATGTGCAGTCGTAAACTTTTTGGAGTGCTTTTCATGTTATTTGTTCACCACGGAATTCCGTGGTTAATTCGTGTGCCCCAGTGCCATTAAATTTTGAGGTGCGAGCGTTTTTTTGACGGTTTCTTTTCCCAGTTCCTGTTCCAGAAATTTGCGGACGGTCAGCCCGGTTTGTTCTCCGTATTTCTGCACCAATTCGGTGCAGCGGTCGTATCCAAGCATTGGAATAAAGGCGGTGATGATTTCGGGGGAAGCAACCAGGCGCTCCAGACATCTGTCTTGATCGGCGTCAATTCCTTCGGCGTGTTTGGAAAGCATTCCGGAGGCGGCGATCAGCAGGTCGATCGATTCGAGCAGGGCGTCGGCCAGCAGCGGCATAAACTCGCAGATCTGCAGCGAGCCGCGCGCGGCGCAGTCGGCCACAATCGTGTTGTTGGCTTTGACCTTGATGCCGATCTGGATCACGCTTTCCAGAATGACCGGGTTGACTTTGCCGGGCATAATGGATGATCCGGCCTGCACGGCAGGCAGGTTGATTTCGCCGAGCATCGCGAGGCGGCGCAGGTCATCGCCGACCTTGATCAGGTTGACCGCGGCGGCATTCAGGATGCCGGAGACTTCGACGAAGCAGTCGGCGTTGGCGGTCGCTTCGACCATGTTCTCGGCGCGGCTCAGGCCCAGTCCGGTCACTTCGCGCAGTTTTTCGATGGCGAGAAAAATATAGCTGCGCGGTGCGGACAGGCCGGTGCCGACGGCGGTTCCGCCGAGGTTGACCGTGCGCAGGCGCTCTTCGCATTTGAAGGTGCGCCAGCGGTCGCGTGCAAAGGCTTCGGCGAAGGAGGCGAACTGCGCGCCCATCGTCAGTGGCACCGCATCGACCAGTTCGGTTTTTCCAAGGATTGGAAGGCACGAGGTGCCTTTTTCTAACTGTTGAAACACGCCTTGTAATTTTGCCATGGCTTCGCTCAGTTCGCGTACACCATAGATGGCGGCGATTTTCAGCGCGGTGGGGTAGGTGTCGTTGGTCGACTGGTGCAGATTAACCTCTTCGATCGGGTGAGCGGATGCGTGGTGACCAATGATTTCGTTGACCATCATATGGGTCGAGGTTCCGGCTCCGCCCTGAAGGGCGGGGAGGGAAACTTGAAACTGGAAATTTGAAACTTGAAGCCCATCAATTGCAGCAACGATGGCATCGGCATTGTCGAGATAGCCCAGCTCCTTGTTGGCTAAGGCGCAGGCTTTTTTGACCTGAAAATACGCTGTCAGCAGGCGCGGGCTCACGCTGTTTCCAGGGATTGGAAAATTCTGCATCGCCCGCTCCGTATGGATTCCCCACGGGCAGTCATCCGGGAGTTCCATTTTACCCAAACAATCTTTTTCAATTCTGGTGCTCATGTTTTTTTAACCACGGAATACACAGAAAACACGGAAATGATTCTCTTCTGTGTATTCAGTGTTTTCCGTGGTTATCTCTCTTTACTTAACATGGATTTGACGGAGACGCCGGACAGGCTGCCGAGTTTGCCGGTGAGGACCCCGAGCTCGTCGGTGGTGCTGTCGACGATGAGGGTGATGGTTGAACAGCCCCGTTTTTCGTACGGGACGCCCATACGGGCGACGATGAGGCTGCCGAACTGACCCAGCAGGTCATTGACCGCCGCGGCGTTGGCCTCGCGCTCTTCAATAATGATGCCGACAAATCCCAGTCTCTTTTTCATTTTTTGTCCTCCTGCGGCGGACAAAAAAACACCGCCGCATTTCTGCGGCGGGAAAAGGGGGTGTCAGTTACCTGCTAAGGGTTATCAGTTAATCAGGATGGATGTTCCCCATTCACTAATAACAAATAACGAATAACTGATTTTGCTCTGCAAAATCCTCCCTTGGGTCAGGGAAACCCCTCGCCGCAGAAAACAGGTCTCTTTTCTACCTGTTTTGATGGTGCAGGTAAATGGTTGTTTGAGATGAACTTTTCATCAATGGTATTAGGCGGTTGCGGGGTTCATGCGTATAACGTGTATGTTTTTTCAGGAGCGCTTTTATGAAAACATCGAAAAAATCCAATTCCGGACGAAACCCGGGTTCAAAACGCCGTTCCGGATCCGGCCGCAGACAGGGGCGGGAGAATAAGCACTCAAGGGGCGCTGCCGGGAAGCCATTGATCAAGGAGGAATCGGAGCTGATCGGTTTGCTTCAAAAAGTCGACAAGCCGTTCGTGCTGATTCTGGACGGCCTGCAGGATCCGCATAATCTGGGGGCCTGTATCCGCACGGCAAACGGTGCCGGGGTGGATGCGGTCATCATTCCCCGCAATAAATCGGTCGCTGTGACGGATACGGCGGCCCGGATCAGTTGCGGCGGGGCCTCCCGGACGCCGATTTTTCGAGTGTCGAACCTGGCGCGCACGATTGATGCGCTCAAAGAGCGGGGTCTTTTTGTTGCGGGAACCTCGGATCACCAGGGGACGCAGGATCTGTATGAGGCGGACCTCTCCGGTCCTCTGGCCATGATGATGGGGTCGGAAGAAAAAGGGATGCGGAGATTGTCGCAGGAAAAGTGCGATCTGCTGCTGACGATCCCCATGGCCGGGCACGTTCCCTGCCTGAATGTATCCGTGGCAACCGGCGTCTGCCTCTACGAAGCCGTCCGTCAGCGCTCCCGCACCTGACCCGCATTTCTCACCGGATCCGTGAGGCATGCGGAATACGTGCGCGGATCTCAGGTGCAGACAGCCCGGCGGTCTGTCCCCAACAATGGAAACGCCCCGGCGATGAGGCCGGGGCGTTCGTACGTTCAGAGAACCCGTTACTGTTTTCTGATAACGCCTCTGCGGTTGCAGCGCATTATTTTTTGTAAACGTCGCGCTCCTGATATTTGGTGTGCAGCAGCTCATGCGCTTTGTGGCTGAGCGGTTCGCCGAGGAAGTCCTCGTAGATTTTGATGATCTGCGGGTTGTGGTGTGAGCAGCGCTGGACACACTTCTCGTCGTCACTGTAAATCCCCTCGGTGCGCTTCAGACGGACTTCATCGGTGGCACCGTGGGGCTGCCCGCCGCCGCCGATGCAGCCGCCCCGGCAGGCCATGACTTCAATAAAATGGAAGGGCGGTTCTTTGCCCTGAGCCTTCGCTTCGCGAATCTGATTGAGCAGAGCTTCGACGTTGCCCATCTGATGGGCGACGGCGACGCGCACGCGGGTGCCTTTGATGTCCACCTCGGCCGCCTTGACGCCTTCAAGGCCGCGAACATCTCTGAAGTTGACATCCTCCAGATCTTCTTTGGTGATGAGATAGTAGGCCGAGCGCAGCGCGGCTTCCATGACCCCGCCGGTGACGCCGAAGATGGTGCCGGCCCCGGAATACTCGCCGAGCAGGCTGTCGGCTTTCTCTTCGGGAAGATTGTTGAAGTCGATGCCGGCCTGTTTGATCATGCGGGCCAGTTCACGGGTGGTGATGGATACATC
Source organism: uncultured Verrucomicrobiota bacterium (assembly GCA_964542135.1). Taxonomy (GTDB): domain Bacteria; phylum Verrucomicrobiota; class Kiritimatiellia; order Kiritimatiellales; family Tichowtungiaceae; genus Tichowtungia. The sequence continues at coordinate 40,271 of CAZITJ010000003.1, read as the reverse complement.
CACGTCCTGCTGGCCGGAGGCCTTCATGGTGGCGCAGCGGTCCACTTCAAATTTTTTCGCGGTGCAGGGCATCACGGACACCACGAACATGTCTTCGGGTGCAACGCCGACATGGTCGGCATAGTAGGTTTTGGCCATGGCACCCAGCATCTGCTGGGGAGACTTGGCCGATGAAAAGTTCGGGATGAAGTCCGATGCATATTTTTCCATGTAGTCGGTCCACGCCGGGCAGCAGGAGGTGATCTGCGGCAGCACGCCGCCTTCCGTGACGCGCTGCACAAACTCGGTGCCTTCTTCAAGAATGGTGAGGTCGGCGCTGAAATTGGTGTCGAAGACCGCGTCGAAACCGATCCGGCGCAGCGCGGCGTAGAGCTGCCCGGTGGACAGGGTGCCCGGCTCCAGATCAAAGGCCTCGCCGATGGCCACGCGCACGGCGGGAGCAATCTGTACAACGCAGTGCTTCCTGTTTTTCTCAAGAGCGTTCCAGACCGTGCGGGTCTGGTCGTTTTCATAGATGGCGCCGACCGGGCAGTGCGCCGAGCACTGTCCGCATTTAATGCACGGGCTTTCATTGAGATTGACATCGGCTGTCGGCGCAATGCGGGTGTTCTCGCCGCGCCCGACAAATTCGAGCGCCCAGACGTCCTGCATGTCCTGACAGACCTTGGCGCAGCGTCCGCACAGAATGCATTTTTCCGGATTGAGCACAATGGACGGTGTGGAGCTGTCCGTCGGCAGATCGCGCAGGCGTTTTTCATAGGGCACCTCGCGGATGCCGAATTCTTCGGCGAGAGTCTGCAGTTCGCAGTTTCCGTTGCGGCTGCACTGCAGACAGTCGTTCGGATGCGTCGAAAGGATCAGCTCCAGCACCGTGCGGCGTACCGTGACGATTTCGGGGTCGTGGGTGATGACCTTCATGCCGGGCCCGGCGGCGGTGGCGCAGGCGCGCAGCATTTTCGGCGAGCCTTCCACCTTGACGACGCAGATGCCGCAGGCGGCCCACGGTTCGAGGTCGTGGTGAAAACACAGTTTCGGGATTTTGACGCCGACCTGTTTGGCCGCGTCGAGAATCGAGGTGCCGGGCTCCACCGAGACCGGGATGCCGTTGATTTCGAGTTCAAACTTGTTCATGGGATTCTCCGTTTACGCTTTGATGACGGCGTCGAATTTACAAACCTCAAAACACTGGCCGCATTTGATGCACTGTTCCTGATCAATCACGTGCGGCTTTTTGACTTCGCCGCGGATGCATTCGACCGGACACTTGCGGGCGCAGGCGGTGCATCCGACGCATTTTTCCGCATCGATGGTGAAGGTCACCATTTGTTTGCATTTACCGGCGGGACATTTCTTGTCCTCAATGTGGGCGCGGTATTCTTCTTCAAAATATTTCATGGTGGACATGACCGGGTTGGGGGCGGTCTGCCCGAGTCCGCAGAGCGAGGCTTTGCGCATGGCGTGGCCGATATCCTTGAGTTTCTGAAGGTCATCCGGCTCGCCGCTGCCTTTGCTGATGCGGTCGAGAATATTGTAGCAGGTGCGTCCGCCGACACGGCAGGGGGCGCATTTCCCGCAGGATTCATCCACGGTGAATTCAAGATAGAATTTGGTGACGTCGATCATGCAGTCGTCCTCGTCCATGACGATCATTCCGCCGGAGCCCATCATGGATCCGATTTTCTGCAGGCTTTCGTAGTCAATCGGCGTGTCGAGAAATTCAGCCGTGATACAGCCGCCGGACGGGCCGCCGGTCTGGGCCGCCTTGAACGGCTTGCCGCCGGCGATGCCGCCGCCGATGTCGTAGATGATTTCACGCAGCGTGGTGCCCATGGGTACTTCGATCAGACCGGAGTTGTTGATTTTTCCGGTGAGCGCGAAGACCTTGGTCCCCTTGGAGGTTTCGGTGCCGATGCGGCTGAACCACCGGGCGCCCTTGAGCAGGATCACGGGAATGTTGGCATAGGTTTCCACGTTGTTGATGACGGTCGGCTTGCCCCACAGGCCTTTGACAGCCGGGAAGGGCGGGCGCGGAACAGGCATGCCGCGATTGCCTTCAATGGAGGCGAGCAGGGCGGTTTCTTCACCGCAGACGAAAGCGCCCGCGCCGAGACGGAGCTCAATATCAAACGAAAAACCGGTGCCGAGAATGCTGTCACCGAGCAGGCCGTATTCTTTGGCCTGTGCGATGGCGTTGTTCAGGCGCTCAATGGCGAGCGGATATTCCGCACGGATGTAAATAAACCCTTTGGATGCACCGGTGGTGTAGCCGGCGATCGCCATGGCTTCGAGCACCGAGTGAGGATCGCCCTCGAGCACCGAGCGGTCCATGTAGGCCCCGGGATCGCCTTCATCGGCATTGCAGACGACATATTTCTGGTCGGCCTCGACATTTTTGGTGAACTGCCACTTGCGGCCGGTCGGGAACCCGGCGCCGCCGCGGCCGCGCAGGCCGGAGTCGAGCACTTCCTTCAGCACATCGTCGGGCGACATATCGAAGAGGGCTTTCTCGAGGGCGGCGTATCCGTCGCGGGCGATGTATTCGTCGATACTCTCCGGGTTGATCACCGCGCAGTTGCGCAGCACAATCCGGAGCTGTTTGCGGTAGAAGCTGATGTCCTCCGAACGCGGATCGGTTTCCTCTTTTTCCTCTTTATAGATGAGACGCTCCACGGGGCGTCCCTTGACAATGTGCTCGGCAACGATTTCGCGGGCATCTTTCGGCCCGACCTTCACATAAAAGGTCTCCTCGGGCAGGATCTTTACGATCGGGCCCTGTTCGCAGAAACCGAAGCAGCCGGTCTTGACAAGCTGTGCCTCGGCATCGGCACCGGCGGCCTTCAGCTCTTTATCCAGCGCTTCATAGAGCGCCTTGCCTTTGTTCGATTCGCACGCGGTCCCCGCGCACACCAGAATGTAGTTCTTATACGCCATGATTATTCCGCCTCTTTAATAATGTCCGTCGAGGGTTTATCGAAAATGTGGTCGCTGACCAGTGAGCCGTCCTTAATGTGTTCGTTGACAATGCGCCGCGCGGTTTTTTCGTCGACATTGCCGTACACCACCTGCGGAACGCCCTCGCAGACGACCTCCACCGTCGGCTCGGAAAAACAGAGTCCCATGCAGCCGGTCTGTTTTACGGTGACGTCGCTGATGTCGGCTTTGTTCAGTTCGTCAAGAAATGCGTCGAAGACGGTTTTGGCGCCGGCGGCAATGCCGCAGGTCCCCATGCCGATAATGATTTGCGCACGCTTGCCTTCCGCATCGCGCTGAGCCATCGATTTTTTCTGTTCGTCGCGCAGTTTGCGCAGGTCGTCGAGTGTCAGTTTTGCCATGGTGTTATCCTGCCTTTCGTAAATCCTCTTCCTGCGAGTCCAGATAGGTCCGCAGCAGTTTCAGGCTGCCGGCATCTTCAAGTCCGCCGAGGATTTCATTCAGTTCGTTGCGGGAAAGGGTATATGCACAGCTGCCGCGCTCGCGGCGGAGACTCAGCTCGCCCTGCGCCAGCGTCAGCATTTGAACCGCTGCACCGGAAAAATCGCCGACGGGCGGCAGATCCACATGCGCGGCCGGAGCCCGGAAGCGGATCCGCGTTCCGCGGCCTTCTTCGGACTCAATCACTGCTTCGCCGCCGGTCGCGGTCGCGGTCTGCATCAGGAAGGGCAGGCCGAGACCGACACGCCGGTGCGCGTGCTTGCGCCCGTCTGTGTAGAACGGATCCACTGCGTTTGCCTGGATGGTGCTGCTCATTCCTCTGCCGTTGTCCTTGATTTCAAATTCAATCCATTCTGCCTGTTCGCGGAAGATCAGCCTGATTTCCGCGGCATCTGCTTCGACGGAATTCTGAACCAGATCCGTCATCAGATCGCACAGGGTGGCATGCATTAATTTCCCCTGAATTTCTCCAGAATTTTTTTGAGTTCACCGGTTTTGACGTTGCCGAACACTTCGCCGTTGACCGTCATCACGGGGGCGAGGCCGCAGCAGCCGATGCAGCGCACGGCCTCGACGGAGAACTCACCGTCTTCGGTCACCGTATTGAGTCCGACGCCGAGCTGGCGTTCCAGCTCGAGAATCAGGTCTTCGCCGCCCTTGAGGTAGCAGGCGGTGCCCATGCAGACGGCAATCTGGTTGCGGCCCGGTTCGGTCAGTTTAAACAGGTGATAGAAGGTGATGACCCCGTAGATTTTGGCAACCGGCACATCCAGCAGGCCGGCCACTTCAAAAGCGACTTCGCGCGGGATGTAGCCGTAATGCTCCTGCACTTTGTGCAGAACCATAATCAGGTTTCCCTCTTTCTCTTTCCAGTCTTCAATAAAGCTGATCAGTTCAGCCGGCAGTTTTGTTTCGCTCATGGATTCCTCCTGCAAGTGAATCGCACACGGTACTGCGGGGAGAAAATCCTTCAATACTAAATTGTCACTAATTGTTATTTTAAACCCAATATAGATAATATTAGTGACTAAAAAATTACATATTACGCTTGAATATGTTATTTTGGTGACAATAAATCATCAAAAGGCATTCAGCTCGGATTTGCAAAGCTCGTAGAATGCACAGTGTCGGCACGAGGCCGGATCCGTTGCCAGTTCCCAGTCCTCTTTGGGCAGCGGCTCGTTTTTTCCGCGGTCAAAATCCACCAGATATTCCGTCATCTCAGCCACCGAGCCTTCAATGCGCGCCTCCAGGGTCCGGAAATCCTCCGCACCGAGCTGAAACGGCGCCACCTGTCCTTCGTTCAGATATTCGACATACAGGAAGGTTTCTTCCGGCCGGGCACGGAATTTTTCGCGGGCCCAGATGGCGTAGAGGCCGAGCTGCTCGCGATGCGACGCCTTTACCTTTCCCGCCTTCCAGTCATGAATGTGAAATACGTTGCCGATGCGGTAGGCGTAGTCGGGGATCACGTACATCTTGATTCCGTTCCAGGTGATATGTTCAGGATCACCGCCCCGGTCCGGTGTGCGGATCGGCAGCTCCTGTTCGACGGTCACGTTCCCGATCCTCGGCAGTACCGTTGAGATGAAATTGTGCACGCAGTTTTTGACCTGATCACGAATTTCACCGACGGCGGATTTTTCGTCGGCGATCGTTCCGTAATAGTGACCGTGCAGGTTGCAGAACCGTTTTGGGTTTTTTCCCCAGTCGCGGTTTTTTGATTCCTTCCAGCTTTGCAGCAGGAAGGGACGGGCCACCGTATGATAGGCTTCGTCGACTGAAATCGGGTTGCCGGCCTGATGCTGGCGCAGCACCCGCATGATCGTGTTTTCCGTGGCCACGCCCATCAGCCCCCAGCGGTTCGTCATCTTATTGAGCTGATAGGCTTTCTTCGTATCCGGATCGGCGTTGCGGTTCCAGCCGCCCCACATGCCGTATTTGCTCCAGTAGCGCCGGCGGCGGCATTCGTCAAAATCCGCCGCCGCACTGAACGACCAGGAAAAGGTGTTTTTCAGTTCCGCCATACCCCGGAGATCGTAACCGCCTCTGCACGGATTGACAAGCGCACATAAAGGGGTCACCCGGTTCCGGTCAAACACAAAAAACCTTTCCATATCGTGCCAAAACGGCTTAACTCAGTGGCATTCGGGTCAGTCCTTGAATGTTGATATTTCCGGTTGACGCCCTCTATTGCTTCTGTTTGCATCGCTCGTATGCCAAGACTCTTGAGCGTCCGGTTTCCCGGTGCCGTAAATCTTCAGAGAGACCGTCTGAAGGTGCTGAAGAAAAAGGATGACCGCAAGAAGGTTGTTGCGTGGTTTGTTCGTAAGAATACGTGTGTGAAGAACGACCGGCTTGCCGATGTGTTGAAAAGGGGGCATGCGTCCAATGTTTCCAGAGCGGTTGGACTGGGTGAGAGGAGCAGGGACGGGATTCTGATGGAAGTGAAAAAGAAAACAGCAAGAATCAAGGGCTGACCCCTTGGCCTTGGCTTGGGTGTGGGAGTGAGTTTTCCAATGCCTGGAAAAAGCAATTCGCCGTTCCGGCTTGTTTCGGATTACCGGCCGACGGGCGATCAGCCGGAGGCCATCGCTGCGCTCTGCGGCGGTCTGGAGAAGGGGCGGCGTTTCCAAACCCTGGAAGGGGTGACCGGATCGGGCAAAACCTTCACGATGGCCAATCTGATTGCCCGTCACGGGCGGCCGGCGCTGGTGATGTCTCACAATAAAACACTGGCAGCGCAACTCTATGCGGAGCTGAAGACCTTTTTCCCGGAAAACGCCGTCGAATTTTTCATCAGTTATTACGACTACTACCAGCCGGAGGCCTACATTCCGCAGACGGACACCTTTATCGAAAAAGACGCCTCCATTAATGAGGAGATCGAGCGGTTGCGGCTGGCGGCGACGGACAGTCTGCTCAATCGCGGGGATGTGATTATTGTGGCGTCTGTTTCCTGCATCTACGGCCTGGGGTCGCCGGAGGATTACAAAAACATGATTGTCTCCGCCCGCCGGGGCGAGACGCGCCGCCGCGATGAAATCCTCGAACAGCTTGTGGCGGTTCAGTATGAGCGCAACGATGTTGAGCCGCAGCCGGGAACGTTCCGTGTGCGCGGCGATACGCTCGATGTGTTTCCCTCGTACGCCAAACACGGCATTCGCATCGATTTCTTCGGCGATGAGATCGACGGCATTAAACGCATTGATCCGCTGACCGGTGAGAGCGAGGAGACGCTGGGCCGCGTGATGATTTCGCCTGCCCGTCATTTTGTGATGCCGTATGAAAAACTGAAACCCGCCATCGCGCTGATCCGCGAGGAGCTCGACGAACGCGTGGCGGCGTTCGAGAAAGAGAATAAGCTGATCGAAGCGCAGCGCATCCGGATGCGTACGGAGTACGATATCGAAATGCTCAAAGAGATCGGCTACTGCGGCGGGATCGAAAACTATTCGCGCCACCTGTCCGGCCGCTCCGCGGGTCAGCGCCCCGCCTGCCTGATCGACTATTTTCCCGACGAGTTTCTGACCGTCATCGATGAGTCTCACGTGACGCTTCCGCAGATCCGCGGCATGTTCAACGGCGACCGTGCCCGTAAGATGACGCTGGTGGAACACGGCTTCCGCCTGCCGTCGGCACTGGACAATCGTCCGCTGGAGTTTAATGAGTTTCTCGATGTGACCGGCCCGATGCTGTTCACCACGGCTACGCCCGGCCCGTTCGAGCTGGAGCACGGCGGCCGGCCGGTCGAGCAGGTGATCCGCCCGACCGGTATTGTCGATCCGCCGGTCGAGGTGCGCCCGCTGGACGGGCAGATTGACGATGTGATGGAGGAGATTCGTTCCCGCGCCGGGCAGAATGAACGCACGCTGGTGACGACGCTGACCAAGCGCACGGCGGAGGATTTGACCGATTACCTCAGGAAAACCGGTCTGCGCGTGCAGTATCTGCATTCGGACATTGATGCGATTGAGCGCGTGGAGGTTCTGCGGAGTCTGCGCAAGGCGGAGTTTGACTGCCTGATCGGCATCAACCTTCTGCGCGAAGGGCTCGACCTGCCGGAGGTGTCGCTGGTGGCCATTCTGGATGCCGATAAGGAGGGCTTCCTGCGATCGGAAACCTCGCTGGTGCAGACAGCGGGCCGTGCGGCGCGTCATACAGGCGGATGCGTGATCCTGTATGCCGACAACATCACCGGTTCCATGCGTCGCATGATGGACGTGACGGAGCACCGCCGTACCAGGCAGCTGGCCTACAACGAGGCACACGGCATTACGCCCAAAGCCATTCGGAAGGAAATTCAGGAGAGCCTCAGGCACCTCAAACAGGGCGCGGAGGAGGTTGAAGAACAGATTGTGCAGGAAACGGCCGAGGGCTATGACGTGCAGCGCGCCATGCGGGAAATTGAGGCTGAGATGCTTGAAGCGGCCGAAAAACTCGAGTTTGAACGCGCTGCCATGTTGCGGGATCAGCTCATGGAGCTGAAAGTGCTGGACAATCCGGAAAAACCGGTACGCAAAGAAAAAACACGCTATGCCGGCCGCAAAATGAGGAAACGGCATACCTCGTAATGAGTGATGCGTCATGCAGGCAGAATGGCCGTCCGGGCGCTCGGCCGGTTGCGGAGTACACTTCACGCATTACGTAATGACTCCGGCGCGCGAATCGGGGTGCTTCCGCGTTTGACAAACCGCCTGCAAACGCTATCCTTTCCCGTTTATTTGACAGAACTGATTTTTGAGGAGACCTCCCATGACCATGCATTCCAGCCTGAAAAACGCCGCGAAAATGGAAATTAAGCGCAATGTGCTCAAACGCTTTGAGCGGGTTGACAAGCTGAAAGCCGAAGGAAAATGGAAAGAAGGCGACCGCGGGTTCGGTCTGCCCAAGACCAAGCCGGAAGAGTGATTCGGCCGATCGGGTCTGTCTGCATCCTGTCTTGTCTACGCTGAATGAACGGCGTAGGATGCCTGTTGTTTCCTCGGAGAAAAACAATGGGCGAATACATCCGTCCCGGATGGGATGAATATTTCATGGATATTGCGCACGTGGTGGCGCGTCGGGGCAACTGCGTGCGCCGGCAGGTGGCCGCGCTGATTGTCAGCGAGCGGCGCATTATTTCCACCGGCTACAACGGAACGCCGCGCGGTATTGCCAACTGCTGCGAGGGCGGCTGTGCCCGTTGCGGTTCCGACACACCCTCCGGGGAATCGCTGGGCGACTGCATCTGCTGCCATGCTGAAGAGAACGCGATCGTCCAGGCGGCGTATCACGGTATTTCGGTGAAAGGAGGCACGCTCTACTGCACGATCAGCCCCTGTCTGATGTGCACTAAAATGATTATCAACGCGGGCCTGTCCGAAGTGGTGTATGAGGGGGATTATCATTTTAACGAGCAGGCCGAGGCCCTGTTCCGGGAGGCCGGCGTCGTATGCCGGAGATTCCGGCGCACGGCATGACGGGGGATGCGGACTGCGTAACGGGCCATTCATTCGTACGATAAGGAATGCAGGATGTGTGCTAAACCGGTGAGGATGCGATGGCGTTTGGTTTTTGTCTGCTGCTTTGTTATGAGCGGGGCGGCGGCCGGGTCGACGGATCTCCCGTTCTCCATCGGTGAAGAGCTGACCTACAGCATCCGCTGGAACGGGATCCCGGTGGCGTGGTCGACGGCGCGCGCGGAACGGGATACGCTTGACGGGCGCGAGGTGATTGCGCTGCGGATGCGCACCCGAACCTATCCGTTTTTCAACTGGGTGTTCAAGGTCGACGATCGGCATGAAAGCCTCATTGATCCGGAGACGCTGCGTCCGATTCAATATACGAAGAATCTTCGTGAGGGACGCTACCGCTGCCATGAAATCACCACCTTTGATTTTGAAACGATGCGGGCACGGTATGAACACCAGACCAACGGCAATGTGAAGGAATATGCCATCGAAGAGGATACGCGTGATATCCTCAGTTTTATGTATTTCCTGCGCGGGGTGCGGTTGAAGGAGAAGGATTCAGCCGAGTACCGGGTGATGTCCGATGAAAAGCTCTACGATCTGATTCTGCACGGACAGGAGATTGAATCCATCGCCCTCGACCGGTATGAACGGGAGATTCCGAGCCTGCGCCTTCAGCCCGAAACGATGCTCGACGGCCTGTGTGTGCGCAAGGGAGAGGCCACCGTCTGGATTTCCCGCGGCCCGCGCGGGCTGCTGACGGCGGCGCGGATTCACGTGCCCTTCGGCCGGGCGCAGATTGAACTGGAGACGGTTGACGGACCGGGGGATGATTTCTGGATTACGGAACGAAAGGCGGATGAAGATGACGACGACTGAGCCGCGCGTGATCGGTGTGATTCCGGCCCGCTGGGCCTCGACGCGCCTGCCGGGTAAGCCGCTGGTTTCCATCGCGGGCAAACCGATGATTGTTCGCGTTGCCGAGCGGGCGGCACAGGCCCGCCGGCTGGCCGCCGTCCGGGTGGCGGTGGACGACGAACGGATTGCCGAGGCCGTTGAACAGGCGGATCTCCCCGGTGTGGAAGCGGTTCTGACCCGTTCGGACCATCCGTCGGGAACCGATCGGGTTGCCGAAGCGGCCGCCGCCGACCTTTGCGATGCGGTCGTCAATATCCAGGGTGATGAACCGCTGATTAATCCGGCGCTGATTGACCGCCTGGCCGGGGTGATCGCCTCCGGAGAGTGGGACATGGCCACGGCCGCCGCGCCGCTCCGTGACAAAGCCGATCTGCACGATCCATCCGTGGTCAAGGCGGTATTCGGCCGGGACGGGCAGGCGCTTTATTTTTCGCGCGCGCCCATCCCGTTTAACCGCGACGGCGGGTGCGCCGAGGGACTGTACTGGCGGCACATCGGCCTCTATGCGTACCGGCGCGATTATCTGATCAGGCTGGTTTCCGAACCGCCCTGTGCACTGGAGCAAATTGAACAGCTCGAGCAGCTCCGCGCGCTGCATATCGGCTGCCGCATGAAGGTGCTTCCCGTGGAGGAGTGCGGCATAGGAGTTGACACACCCGAAGATGTTTCTAGAGTGGAGGCCGTTCTTGCGTCAAAAGGCCTGGACGGCGGAACCGTTTGAGCGGCGCGGGCGGGACTCTCTCAGGGGAAACGGCCGCCCGGGGAAACAGGCCGTAACGGCGGCGGGAAAGCCGGGACTGTACAGGAGCGTAAATGACTAAAACAGTGAATGTAAACGGGGTGAAGTTCGGCGGACGCAATCCGCTGGCGCTGATGGCCGGACCCTGCGTGATTGAAAGCCGGGAGCAGTGTCTGGACATGGCGAAGCGGCTGTGCGGCATGGCGAAGCGGCTGAACGTGCCTTTCGTTTTCAAAGCGTCCTACGACAAAGCCAATCGCACCTCGATCCGTTCGTTTCGCGGCCCCGGGCTGGCGCGCGGTCTGGAGATTCTTGCCGAGGTGAAAGAACGGTATCATGTGCCGGTGCTCACCGATGTGCACAGTGAGCAGGAGGTCCCCGCTGCAGCCCGCGTGGTCGATATTCTGCAAATTCCGGCCTTTCTCTGTCGGCAGACCGATCTGGTGACGGCCGCAGGCGAGAGCGGAAAAACCGTGAATATTAAGAAAGGCCAGTTTCTCGCGCCGTGGGATATGAAAAACGTCATCCGCAAAGTGGAGGAAACCGGCAATAAAAAGATTCTGGTGACCGAGCGCGGTGTGTCCTTCGGCTACAATACGCTGGTGGCCGATATGCGCAGCCTGCTGATCCTGCGTGAGCTGGGCTATCCGGTGATTTTTGACTGCACCCACAGCGTCCAGTCGCCCGGCGGGGCGGGCGACGCCTCGGGCGGCGATGGAAAATATGCCCCGTATCTTGCAAAAGCCGCCGTGGCGGTCGGCGTCGACGGGGTGTTTCTCGAAACCAATGTGGATCCGTCGAAGGCGCTGTCGGATCAAGCCAATGCCATGCCGTTTTCGACGGTGTCGGGGCTCTGGAAACAACTCACGGCCATCAATGAGGTGATACAATGAAACAAAAGCGATGGATGATCCGGCTGACAGCACTGCTGCTTGCCGCCGCGTGGACTGCGCCGGCGCAGGATCTCGAAATCTCCGGGTTCCGGGTCCCGGAATATGATGATCAGGGCGTGATGACCTCTCAGCTCTTCGGCGAACGCGCCGAGATGAAGGGGGACGGCCGGGTGAATATCACCGGCCTGCGGATCGATTTTTATGAGGAGGGCCGGACGGTTATGGAGGTGACATCGCCGTCCTGTATCTATAACCAGCAGACCGAGGCGGCCCGTTCGGACGCGCCGGTGTATGCCGACATGGACCGGGTGCAGATGAGCGGCCGCGGCTTTGAAATGGAGCCCGGCGCCAATGCCGTCCGGGTGCTCAACGACAGTGTGGTCACCATTTATGATGTGATGCAGCAGATGGAGGAGCACGAGCCCGCCGCGATTGATTCGAACGAGGTCACCATCATTACCTCCACCGAAATGCTGCTCGACTACGACGCCCGCACCGTCTGGTTCCAGCAGAATGTTCAGGTGGAGGATGCCCGGCTCAAAATGGACTGCAACACCCTGGAGGTGCGCTTCAGCGAAAACAACGAAATTGAGTGGATTCAGGCCCTCGGAGACGTTATTCTGCACAATGAAGGACGAAAAGCCGTGGCGGAAACCGCTGTGTACGACATGGAGACGGACGAATTTCTGCTCAGCGGAAACCCCCGTATTATCGACGGACGCAACATGCTTCTCGGCGAACAGATCCGGTTCTGGCGCGGCAGCAACCGCATGATTTGCGAGCCGTCCGCCCGGCTGGTGATTTACCCCGGCGAAGAGGTCGGCGGAAACCTTTTTGAGAATTGATTATGAAAGAAACCTATCTGGTTCGCACCGAACAGCTGGTTAAAAGCTATCGCGGCAAACGCGTGGTCGATCAGGTCGACATCCATGTGCGGCCGGGCGAAATCGTCGGGCTGCTCGGCCCCAACGGTGCGGGCAAAACCACAACCTTCTATATGGTGACCGGGCTGATCCGCCCCACCGCCGGAACGGTGTGGTTCCGGGACCGCCGGGTGTCCGGTGTTCCGATGTACAAGCGGGCCCGCATGGGGCTGGGATACCTGTCGCAGGAGCCCTCCATTTTCCGCAAACTCACGGTGAAGCAGAATGTGATGGCCATCCTGGAAACGCTGCCGATTTCCCGCCGCGAACGCCGGGAGCGGCTGACGTTTCTGCTTGATGAGCTCAAAATATCGCATTTGGCAAAGCAGCGCGCCTATACCCTGTCCGGCGGGGAGCGCCGCCGGCTGGAAATCACCCGGGCGCTGGTGACCAATCCGTCGCTCATTCTGCTTGATGAGCCGTTCAGCGGGGTCGATCCGCTGGCGGTCTACGAAGTGCAGGAAATCATCAAAAGCCTGCGCGATAAAGGCCTGGGCGTACTGATCACCGACCACAACGTCCGCGAAACCCTGGCCGTGGTCGATCGGGCCTATCTGATGTGCGAGGGCAAGGTTTTGCGCGAGGGCGCCAGCGATTTTCTGGTCAATGATGAAGTCAGCCGTGAGCTCTATCTGGGGCCGCGGTTCAGCATGTAACACGAAAGGAGAGGCTCATGCAGGTGCATATCACAGGTCGGAATGTGGAGCTTACAGACGGAATCCGGGATCACATTTATGACAAAGTCGAGCGCACACTGACCGATTTCCCGCGCATTGAGGATGTGCGCGCCGTGCTCGAAATCCAGAAGCATGAGCATCGCACGGAAATCCTGGTTCAGGGAAAAAACATTCATGTGGAGAGTCACGCGCAGTCCGAAAACATGTATACCGCCATTGATGATGCGCTCGACAAGGCCGAACGGCAGCTGCGCAAGCTGCGCGAAAAGGTGCAGGACCATCATCCGCATTCATCCCATTGATCCGCAGGAGTCCGACCGTGGCCATTACCGTTCAGGATTTGTTTCAAAACGGCGCCGAACGGCTCTCGATGGAGCTGGTCTGGGGGCAGGAGCACCTCGACCGGCTCATTGAGGAGAACGCCATTAACCGGCCGGGATTGGCACTGACCGGCTTTTTCCAGTATTTCGCCCAGCGGCGGCTGCAGGTGTTCGGACTGGCCGAGTTCACCTATCTCAAGAGCCTCTCCGCCGCCGAGTGCGAAAAACGGCTGACCGGTATGTTTGAAAAGAACGTGCCGGGGGTCATCATTGCCCGCAACCGTAATCCGCTTCCGCAGATTCTGAAGCTGGCCGAGCGCTACCGCACCCCCGTGTTCCGCACCGGCATGATCACCAGTCATTTTATCAATGAGTGCACCCTGATCATTGAAGAGCTTACCGCGCCGCGCAAACGCATCCAGGGAACCATGCTCGAAATCATGGGCGTCGGCGTGCTGATTCAGGGGCCGCCCGGCATCGGCAAAAGCGAGACCGCCCTTTCGCTGATCGGCCGCGGATACAGCCTGGTGTCCGATGATGTGACCGATCTGGTGCGCACCAGCGACGGCCGCGTGATGGGCTTTGCCAATGAAGTCACCCGCTATCACATGGAAATCCGCGGAGTCGGAATCGTGCATGTTCCCAGCCTGTACGGCGTGGCGTCCATCCGCCGCGAGGCCATGCTGGATATGGTGATCCAGCTGCATCCCTATGCGCATGACGGCGATGAAGAACGCACGGGCCTTCATCCCGGCCGTTTTGAGATCCTCGGGGTTTCCTTTCCGTGTCATTCTCTTCCGGTCAGCTCCGGCCGCGATATTGCGAATATGGTTGAAGCGTCCGCGCTGAATTATAAGCTGAAGCTTCTCGGCCATGACGCCGCCAAAGAACTGGATGAAAAACTGATTGCGACCTTTATGACCAGGGGAGCAGCCGATGGGTGAACCGAAAACAGTTCAGCGCGAGCTGGAGGTGCGCAATCAGTACGGCATTCATGCCCGGCCGGCGGCGCTGCTGGTGAAGGCGGCCGGCAGGTTCGGGGCGGAAATCTTTCTCGGCATCGGGGATAATGAAGTGTCGGCCAAGAGTATTATGGGGCTGCTGACACTGGAGGGCCGCCGGGGTGCGCAGTTGACGGTTCGGGCCGTCGGCGAGGACGCCGAAGAGGCGGTCGCAGAGATTGTCGCGCTGTTTGAACAGAAATTTTTTGAGGATTGATGTGACCGATCGTCATACAGAAGACAGCGGAGAACTGATTCTGGAGGGAGTCGGCGTTTCCCCCGGAATTGCGGTCGGCGAAGCCGTTGTGTTCCTGCAGGAGGGTGCCCCGCCGCCCGAGTATGCGGTCAGCGACGAGGAGATCCCCCGGGAAATCGCCCGCTTTGAAGAGGCGCTCATCAAAACACGCCATCAGATCGCGGGCATCCAGAAACGTGTATCCGAAGCACTCGGGGAAGATCACGCCGGGATTTTCGACGCACATCTGCTCGTGGTCGATGATCGTTATCTGGTCGAAGAGGTCATTCGCGAGCTGCGCCGGAAAAAAGTCAATGTCGAAACCATTGTACGCTCCGTGGCCGATCGCTACATACAGATGCTGAACCGGGTCGAAGACGACTACCTGCGGGAGCGCGCGGCCGATGTGCGGGATGTCACCCGCCGAATTGCCAAAAACCTGTCGGGGCAGGGCATGGATCGCATGGATCAGATTGAGCGGCCCTGTATCGCCGTGGCCCATGACTTCTCGCCGTCCGATACCGCGGGCATGAATCAGGAAATTGTGCATGCCATGGTGGCCGATCTCGGCAGCGCGACCTCCCACACTGCCATTATGGCCCGGGCGCTCGAAGTGCCCGCCGTGGTCGGTCTGCACAGCATCAGCACGCGTGTTCACTCCGGCGACACGCTGCTGGTGGACGGCACCAGGGGCCTCGTGGTGCTGCGGCCCTCCTCGGACCGGCTGCTGGCCTATGCCAAAAAAGCCGAAGAACAGAAGCAGATCCTCTGTGAGCTGGAGACACTCAAAGACAAGCCGTCGGAAACCCGCGACGGATACTACGTGCCCATCGCCGCCAACATCGAACTGCCCTCGGAAATCCCGTCCATCAGCAAATACGGGGCACGGGGCATCGGTTTGTTCCGGACCGAATTTCTTTTCCTGGAGGCCGATCACCTGCCCGATGAAGAGGAGCAGATGCGTGTGTACAGTGATGCCGCCGACCGCTGTCCCGCCGATCGCATTGTGATCCGAACACTCGATCTGGGCGGCGATAAATTCAGTTCCAACGTCAAAATTAAAACGGAAATGAACCCGTTTCTCGGCTGGCGCGCGATTCGTTTCTGCCTGGCCAATCCGGATTTTTTCAAGATTCAGCTCCGGGCTGTTCTGCGCGCGGCCGCCGGACGGAATATTGCGCTGATGTATCCCATGGTGACCTGTGTCAGCGAAGTGCTGGAGGCCAACCGGATTCTGAAAGAGTGCCGGCGTGAACTGAAGGAAGAGGGAAAACCCTGTGCCGATGATCTGCCGGTCGGTGTAATGATCGAAATCCCCTCCGCGGCACTCACCGCAGACCTGATTGCCCCGCATGTTGATTTTTTCAGCATCGGCACCAACGACCTCATTCAGTACACGCTGGCCGTGGACCGCGTGAACGAGAATGTCGCTCACCTCTACAAACCCACGCATATTTCCATTCTCAAGCTGATTCGCCAGACCATTCTGGCCGGACACACCGCCCGCATCCCCGTGGCGGTGTGCGGGCAGATGGCCGCCACCCCGGAACTGGTCCCGCTGCTGATCGGACTCGGCGCCGACGAGCTCAGCATCAGTCCGCCGTCTGTTCCGTTGATCAAAGATGTGATCCGCAACCTGCACTATTCCGACTGCCGCGCTCTCGCCAAAGACGCGCTGCACGGGGATGACTGCACGGATGTGGAGGCCCGCTGCTGGAAACTGATCGAAAAAACCTCACCGGAAATTCTTGAGTTGGTCCGCTGAAGCGGGTACCGTTCATAAATTACTCAATCCGGATAAGCGAATTTAAAGCAGAGGGGTCCCATGAGCAAAATCCAGGCCGACCACATCTTCACATCCGAATCCGTTTCTGAAGGACACCCCGACAAGGTGTGCGACCAGATCTCCGATGCCATTCTCGACGCCTGTCTCGCCGAAGATCCCGCCAGCCGTGTCGCCTGCGAAACGCTGGTCACCACCGATCTGGTGGTCAATGCCGGTGAAATCACCTGCGCGGGATGGGACCGCATCGATCCTGAACAGATCGCCCGCGATGTCGTGCACGACATCGGCTACAACCATCCCGATCTGAAATTCTGTGCTCAAACTTTCGACTATATCGGCCGGCTTCACGAACAGTCCGCCGACATTTCCCAGGGCGTGACCGAAGGGCAGGGCCTCTTCAGCGAACAGGGCGCCGGGGATCAGGGCATGATGTTCGGCTATGCTTCCGATGAAACCGACGCCCTCATGCCTGCACCGGTGCATTACAGCCATCTGCTGCTCGATGCACTGCAGACCCTCCGCAGAAAGGGAAGCATTCCCTATCTGCGGCCTGACTCCAAATCGCAGGTTTCCATCCGCTACGCCGACGGAAGGCCGCAGCAGATTACCTCCGTGGTGCTCTCGCACCAGACCGAAGACGTTCCGCTCGACCGCATCCAGTCGGATTTAAAAAAGGTTGTGCGGGAGGTGCTGGCCCCGACCGGCCTGCTCGGCGACGAGGTCGAATACTTTATCAACCCCACCGGAAAGTTTGTAATCGGCGGCCCGCACGGCGATGCCGGCCTCACCGGCCGCAAAATCATTGTGGACACCTACGGCGGCGTCGGCAGTCACGGCGGCGGCGCCTTCTCCGGAAAAGATCCCTCCAAAGTGGACCGCTCGGCCGCCTATTACGCACGCTACGCAGCCAAAAACATCGTCGCCGCCGGCCTCGCCGCCAAATGTGAGGTGCAGGTGGCCTATGCCATCGGTGTGGCCAGACCCCTCAGCATCAACGTCGACACCTACGGAACCGGCCGCGTCGCCGACGACCGGCTTGAAGAACTCATGAGTGCCGGGGACCTGTTTGACTTCCGCCCGGCGGCCATTATCCGTGAACTCGGACTGACCCGTCCCGAGGGATGGAGCTACCGTCAAACCGCATCCTGCGGCCATTTCGGCCGCCCGCAGTTCCCCTGGGAACGCACGGATAAAATCGACGCGCTGAAGGCCGCCGTAAAATAGATCCTTTTTTGCGGTTGATTCATTCTGCACGACCCGCTACATTCCACCGTTTTCCGATGCACCCGTAGCTCAACTGGATAGAGTATCTGGCTACGAACCAGAAGGTTGCAGGTTCGAACCCTGCCGGGTGTGCCATTTGTCTGCCGTTTTCCAGGCTCCGGCACCGCGGCCCGCTTCCAGGCTTTGAAACTTTTTTTCTGAGCGCCGACTGTGTACAGTACGCGGTGATGAAATCATTTTCGCTGTTTCTGGCCTTTAAATATCTGAAACCGAAGCGCTCCTTTCTGTCGGTTGTCACACTGCTGTCGCTGCTCGGCGTGACGCTCGGTGTGGCCGTGCTCATCATTGTGCTCTCGGTCATGACCGGCTTTGACGAAACCTGGCGCGACCGGCTGCTCAGTTTCAATGCCCATGTGAAGGTCACCGAGTACGGCGGAGTCATCCGGCAGCCCGAACGGCTGCTCAAGGCGCTTGAGGAGGTGGACGGGATCACCGGCGCGGCACCCAATCTCGAAGGACTGGTCTTTATCCAGACCGAAGACGACCGGGTGCACACGCCCATGCTGCGCGGCATCGACCCGGATCTCGAACGATCCGTCAGCCGCGTGCCCGCCCACATGATCGCCGGCGAATTCGATGTCGGCTACAACGAAATCGTGATCGGCAACGACCTCGCGCTGCGCCTCGGCCTGGAGCCGGGGGACACCCTCCTGGTCTATTCTCCGCAGAATTTTGTCTCGCAGGACGAACTGCGCCTGCCCGAAGAACTGACCGTCAGCGGCATCTTTCAGGTCGGCATGTATGAAATCGACGCCGGCTATGTGCTGACATCGCTCCAGACGGCACGCTCCGTGTACAACGTTGAACAGGGTGTGCACAGCATTCAGGTCATGACCGCCAACCCCATGAATGCGCCGCGCGTGGCCAAAGAAATCGACGAGGCACTCGGTCCGTTTTTTCAGGCACGCACCTGGATCGACCTCAACCGCCAGCTCTTCACCGCGCTGCAGACCGAGAAAAACATGATGTTCTTCCTGCTCATCTTCATCACCATTGTCGCCGCCTTCGGCATCACCAACACGCTGATTACGCTGACCGTCCAGAAAACCCATGAAATCGGTCTGCTCAAGGCGCTGGGTTTTTCGAATCGGCGCATTGTAAACATTTTTCTGTGGATCGGCGCCGTACAGGGGGTGATCGGAACCGGACTGGGTCTTGGGCTCGGACTGCTTGCGCTCAAATACCGCAATGAACTGCTGAATTTCATTTCCGCCCGGTTCCGCGTCGATCTGCTGCCGAAAGAGCTCTATCAGCTCAGCCGGATTCCGGCGCACACCACCGCGAGCGATGTGATCACCGTCTGCGCCACCGTGCTGGTCATCTGCACACTGGCCGGCTTGGTTCCCGCCTGGCGCGCCGCCCGCCTCGAACCCGTGGAGGCGTTGAGGAATGAATAATGCCTGAAATTAGCAGATTTTTTGGAATTGTGATCGCCATCTACTGGAAGGAGCATGGCGTGCCGCATTTTCATGCAAAATACGGCGGACAGCGGGCTTCCATTTCGATTGAAGAATTGAAGCTTCTGGAGGGAAGCTTGCAACCGCGGGTGTTGGCGATGGTGGTTGAGCGGGCGGCCATACATCGGGACGAGTTGCTGAAAGATTGGGAGCTGGCAATGGCTGAAAAACCGTTAAACCCGATTAAACCGCTGGATCAGGAGTAAGGATCATGCATTACATTACAGGTGTTGAAACCGATTCTGGATACAGGCTGTATTTGCAGTTCGAGGATGGAAGCTGGCGCAGTGCGGATCTGAAAGATCACCTTAGCGGCGAGGTTTTTAAGCCGCTCCGGAATCTGTGCCTTTTTCAAACTGCGCAGCTCAATCCGGACATCGACACGGTGGTGTGGGAGAACGGTGCAGATATGTCGCCTGATTTTCTATACGAAATCAGTGTTCCGATTGAGGGTCGTCCACAACTGAAGGCGGCGGAAGAGGGCGTTCCATATGTTGGAAAAACGAAGGATTGATTTTCCAATGATTGGAAAAATGAAACGTCCGGCTTCCAGGGGTTGGGAAATTACGGGTTGCGAATTACGGATTACGCAGTTATGAGCGAGGCCATTCTCAGAGCAGAAGAGGTGCATAAGACCTATCACATCGGCAAACGGTCGGTGGAGGTACTGCACGGCGTATCCCTGAACGTTCAGCGCGGCGAAACCCTTTCAATTATGGGCGCCAGCGGATCGGGTAAGAGCACGCTGCTGCATATTCTCGGCGGACTCGATCAGCCGGACCAAGGTGAGGTGCTTTTTGAGGGAAACAGCCTCACCCGGATGAATCCGCCCAAGCGCGCGGCGCTCCGGGCAAACCGCTGCGGCTTTATTTTCCAGAGCTACCACCTGCTGCCGGAGCTCGATGTGCTGCAGAACGTCATGCTGCCGGCGCTGGCGGCCGACAGCCGGCGCGGCCTCCGTGAGCGCGCCGAACACCTGCTGAAGCAGGTCGGGCTGTCCGGCCGGATGGATCATCGCCCCATGGAACTCTCCGGCGGCGAACAGCAGCGCGCGGCGATTGCACGGGCGCTGATGAACAGCCCCGAGCTCATCCTGGCGGACGAACCGACCGGCAACCTAGACTCGCATACCGGCGAAAATGTGTTGAACAGCCTCTTTGATTTAGCGCAAGCTGAAGAGCGCACCTTGATCATGGTGACCCATAACGAGACCATCGCACGTTGCTGTCACCGTGAATTGCTGCTCAAAGACGGTAAACTGGAAGAGTAGGAACATTGATGAAAATTTATCTGAACGGGAATCTGGTTGAGGAAAAAGACGCCGTTGTGTCGGTTTTCGACCACGGTCTTCTTTACGGAGACGGTGTGTTTGAAGGCACCCGTGTGTATGACGGCACGATCGCGTTTCTGGATGAACACATGGAACGGCTTCTCGATTCGGCCCGGACCCTTGTGCTGGACCCCGGGATGTCGAAACAGGAGCTGATGGATGCCACCGTGGAGACCTGCCGCGCCAACAGCCTGCAGAACGGCTATCTGCGCCACGTCATCACCCGCGGGGTCGGCACGCTGGGGCTCAACCCGTATCTGTGCAAAAAGGCACAGGTCATTATCATTGCCGCCGACATCAAACTCTATCCCGACGAGCTCTATCAGAACGGCCTGAAAATCATCACCGCCGGCACCCTCCGCAACCTGCCCGAAGCCGTCAACCCGCGCATCAAGAGCCTGAACTATCTCAACAACGTCATGGCCAAAATCGAGGCGATCAACTCCGGCGTCATGGAATGCCTGATGCTCAACGCACAGGGATATGTGGCCGAGGCGTCCGGTGACAATGTGTTCGTCGTGAAAGGCCGTAAACTGCTGACGCCGCCGACCTGGTGCGGCGGGCTGGCGGGCATTACCCGCGAGAAAGTCATGGGACTGGCCCGCGACATGGGCCTGGACGTCACCGAAACGGTGATGACCCGCTACGAACTCTGGACGGCCGACGAGGTTTTCCTGACCGGAACCGCCGCCGAGGTCATTGCGGTGGTTGAACTCGACAAGCGCCCGATCGGCGATGGAACGCCCGGCCCGGTTACACACAAGCTGACCGCGGCCTATCGCGAGCTGGCCGGACAGGACGGCGTTAAAATTAAATTCTGAATCCGACTGTCGGAATGTAAAACAAATTCAATTTTCCACTGTTTGGAACGTCAAAAAGGATGAGCCGGAGGTTGTTTCGGATTTCGGAGTTCGTACAGCGGGTGTTTCGTTATGAAATGTGATCTTTGCGATAAAGAAGCGGTTGTTCACCTGACACAGGTTGTCAACGGAGAGATGAAAGAGGTCCATCTCTGCGAGGAACACGCTGTGGAAAAGGGAATTGATATCAACAGTCCGATTTCGATCACCGATATTCTGATGGGGCTCGATCAGAATAAAAAACCGGTGGGAAGCGGTGACCTCTCGTTCGCCTGCCCGCGCTGCGGGCTCACACGCGACGAGTTTCGCAAAAGCGGCCGCCTCGGATGCCCGGTCTGTTATGAAACCTTTATGGCCGAGCTGACGATGGCCGTAAAAGCCATGCACCACAGCGTGCAGCATATCGGTAAAATTCCCGCCCGGGAAGGAACGCAGACCCGCATTAAATCCAGGATCGCCCGCCTGCAGAAAGATCTCGATGCCGCCGTGGCCCGCGAAGACTACGAACAGGCGGCCCGGCTGCGCGATCAAATCCGCGACACACGTAAACAGGCCGACCCCCCCGCCGGAAAGGATTCCCATGACGCTTGACGATCTGGTGCAGCGGCGCGGCGGCTGGCTCGAAAGCGGCCCCGATGAAGGACCGGTGATCAGCAGCCGGGTGCGGCTGGCCCGCAATCTGCACGACACCACCTTTCCCGGCCGGGCCTCCGATGAGGTCCGCAACCGTGTGTGGAGCGGCGTGCTGGACGCTTTCAGTCAGGTGCACGGCGGAACGAATTTTCTCCGATGGCGCATGGATGAACTCGAAGCCCTGGACCGCGAACTTCTGTTTGAACGCCACCTCATCAGCCGTGAAATGGCCGAACGAAAAGCCGGGCGCGGCGTGCTCGTCAGCGAAGATGAATGCCGTGCCGTTATGGTGAATGAAGAGGACCACCTCCGCCTGCAGTCCCTGCAGTCCGGACTGAATCTGCAGGATGCCTGGGAGGCTGCCGATCAGCTCGATAACGACCTGGAACAGACCCTCACATATGCCTTTTCCGGCAAACTCGGCTATCTCACCGCCTGTCCGTCCAACGTCGGAACCGCTTTGCGCGCCAGTGTCATGCTCCACCTGCCGGGCCTCTGCCTGACCGATGAGATCAAGCCCGTCATTAATGCGGTTTCCAAAATCGGTCTCGCGGTTCGCGGCCTCTGGGGCGAGGGGTCGGAAGCCTCGGGGCATATGTTTCAGATTTCCAATCAGATGACGCTGGGACGTCCCGAGCCCGAAATCATCGCTCACCTGGAGCAGATTGTGCTCGAAGTGATCGAACACGAAAACAACGCACGGGCCCGCCTGCTGGAAAGCCGTAAAATCCGGTTGCAGGATCATGTCGGACGCGCCTGCGGCATTCTTTCCCACGCCAGAATGATGCCCACCGGCGAGGCGCTCGATCTGCTTTCGGCGCTGCGCCTCGGCGTCGATCTGGGCCTGACCGAGGGGTTGCTGCGCCGGGAAATCGATCAGCTTTTCATTCGAATCCATCCGGCTCATCTGCAGAAAAAGGCCGGCCAGATCCTCGATCCCGAAGAACGGGATATTAAACGCGCCCAGCAAATCCGCCGTTTCCTGGAGAAAAAATGAACCGCGAACACGCTGCCGATGCCGGGACGGACCGGTCCGGCTTCGGCGCCGTCGAAAATCAGCCGAATCGTTTTATTCGGAAAAGAGGATTATTCTGCTGATGTTCTTCTTCCCGCCGTCGCGAAAATCCGCTAAATCCTTTACAACCATTAACGACGAGGTGTTTATGAAACGTGAAATCCGCCTGCTGTCTGCCTGTCTGTCCGCCGCCGCAGCAGCGCTCGCACAGAGCGAAACCAATGCGCTTCCGCCGCGTCCGGAGACGGTGTATGTGTCGCCGGAGAGCGGGGAAACGCTTCAGGAGGCCGTGGACCGGGCGGCGCCGGGCGGCAGCGTGATTGCGGCCCCGGGCATTTATGATTTCGGCGGGCGGCAGCATGGACGGCAGGGTCCCGCAACCCG
The DNA here is from genome assembly GCA_964542135.1 of uncultured Verrucomicrobiota bacterium. Classification (GTDB taxonomy): domain Bacteria; phylum Verrucomicrobiota; class Kiritimatiellia; order Kiritimatiellales; family Tichowtungiaceae; genus Tichowtungia. Next base: position 16,931 of record CAZITJ010000003.1, on the reverse strand, counting down.
GGTGGTGATCGATAAACCGCTGACAGTGCGCAGCGAGGCGGGTCCCGCCGAGACGGTGATCGTCGGCGGGCCGGCAACTCGCGGCGTCTATCTGACCAACGGTGCGCGAGTGATCGGGTTTACGATCCGTCACGGAGAGGCGGTGCAGCCGGTTGCGGGCGGGGATGAACGGCGCGACCTGTCGGGCGGCGGGGTCTGGAGCGAGCCCGACGGCGTGCTCGAAAACTGCGTGGTGGTCAGCAACCGGGCGCTTTGGAACGGTGGCGGACTGTTCGGCGGAACGGCGCTGCGCTGTGCGTTTACAGCCAATCGGGCGGGCCGCTCGGGCGGCGGCACCGCCTTTTCCCGGCTGGAAAACTCGCTGCTTCAGTTTAACCGGGCGGGGCGCTACGGCGGCGGCGCGTTGCAGAGTCATCTGCTGTACTGCACGGTCGCGCAGAATTTCGCCGAAGAAATGGGCGGCGGCGCCGCACTGGGAACAGCGACCAATACGGTGATCCATCACAACCAGACCCGCCGCACCAATCACAACGGATTTGAGGTTCAGATGGCTTTCTGCTGCACGGTGCCCCTGCCGGAGGGCCCCGGCAACATCGACGACGAGCCGGGGTTTAAAAACAGTCAGGCCGGTGTATTCGTTCCGCTGTTTGATTCGCCGCTGATCGACGCCGGCACCAATTTGACGGCCGGTGCCGACCTCGAAGGGCATCCGCGAAAGCTCGACAGCAACAGGAACGGACACGTCCAGCCGGATATCGGCGCCTATGAGTATGCTCATCCGGAGGCGGACAGCGACGGCGACGGCGTGCGCGATCGCCGCGAGAAAACCGCGATCCGTATCCCGGTGGAAATCGGCCGCCCCGCCCGATAGGAGGAGGGGTCAGAGGAGTAGAGGAGGGGTCAAGAGGAGAGGTCCGTCCTTGAATTTTGGTGTTTTCGGGTCAAGGACAGACCCCCTGTGAGCCGAGTTTCCAAACCCCGGACGGTTTTTTTAAAGCCTGGAAAATTGATTTGTCAGATGATCACCCCCGCCTTGACAGCCTTTTCGGCTCTGTTAGGATGCGGCCTTTTTGGGGGAGCGATAGGCTCCGCAAGGCCTGAGCAATAAAATCGGAAACCAAGGAGAACCCGATGACGAAAAACAAGAAGTATGTATATTTTTACGGTTTCGGCAAGGAGAACACCGAGGGCGACACCACGATGAAAGCGCTGCTGGGCGGCAAGGGCGCCAACCTCGCTGAAATGGCCAACGCCGATCTGCCCGTTCCTCCCGGCTTCACCATTTCGACCGAAGCCTGCGCCTGCTACAGCAAAAACGGCGGTCGCTATCCCGCCGGGATGGAGGATCAGGTTAAAAAGACCCTCCGCAAACTCGAAAAAATGATGGGCAAAAAACTGGGGGATGCCAACGATCCGCTGCTGGTTTCCGTTCGTTCCGGCGCCGCCATTTCCATGCCCGGCATGATGGATACGGTTCTCAATCTCGGGCTGACCGACAAGTCCGTTCTCGGGTTTATTAAACAGACCGGCAATGAGCGCGCCGGATGGGACTGTTACCGCCGCTTTATCGATATGTTCGGCGATGTGGTGATGGGTCCCTATACCGGCCTGACGCACCACGACTTTGAGGTCGAACTCGAAAAGGTGAAGAAGAAGCATAAAGCCGAGCTGGACACCGACCTGAGCGCCGAGCAGCTCAAGGAGCTCGTGGATGTCTATAAGAAGGTCTATCAGAAAAAAGTGAAAAAACCGTTTCCGCAGGATCCGGTGCAGCAGCTTGATCTGGCCATTCGCGCCGTGTTCGGGTCCTGGAGTTCCGAGCGGGCCGAGAAATACCGTCAGATTAATAAGATTTCCGGACTGCTCGGCACCGCCGTCAATGTCTGCACGATGGTGTTCGGCAACATGGGTGATGAATCCGGAACCGGCGTGGCGTTCACCCGCGACGGCGGCACCGGCGACAGCGAACCGATGGGCGAATATCTCATCAACGCGCAGGGCGAAGATGTCGTGGCCGGGATTCGTACACCGAAAGACATCAAGGATATGCCGAAAGAAAAGTCCACCGTGTGGAAGAAAGCGCACACCGATCTGATGAAAATCATGGATCGTCTTGAAAAACACTATAAACATCCGCAGGACGTGGAGTTCACCGTTCAGGAGGGCAAGCTGTGGATGCTCCAGACCCGTAATGCCAAACGCACCGGACTGGCCGGGGTCCGCTGGGCGGTGGAAATGGCCACGGGCAAAGATGTCTACACCGGCAAATCGCAGGCCAAAATTCTGACACAGAAAGAGGCGCTGCAGACACTGTCCGGTGAAGACCTTGAACAGCTTCTGTTCCCGATCTTCGATATCGCCGCCGAGAAAAAGGCCAACGTCATTACCTCCGCACTGCCCGCCGGTCCCGGCGCCGCCGTCGGCCAGGTGGTTTTCGAGGCCGCTGCAGCCGAGGCGGCCCTCGAAAAAGATCCGCAGGCGCAGGTGATTCTGGTTCGTCATGAAACCAGCCCGGAAGATGTGGGCGGCATGTGGGCGGCCAAAGGGGTGCTCACGTCCACCGGCGGGATGACTTCGCATGCGGCCGTCGTGGCCCGCGGCTGGGGCAAATGCTGCATTTGCGGCGCCGGTGCGCTCAGCATTGATTATAAGAAGAAGCAGTTTGCCGTCGGTGGCAAGACCTACAAGGCGGGTGACTGGATCAGCCTCAACGGATCGACCGGAAATGTTTATGAAGGGCAGATCCCGACCGAATCAAGTCCGGTGGTCTCCGGTGTGATCGGCGGGAAAGCCGCCGCCAAACGGCATCCGATCTATAAAATGTATGAACTGGTTTCCCAGTGGTCGGACAGCAACCGGAAAATCAATGTGCGCACCAATGCAGACACCCCGCAGGATGCGCAGAACGCCCGCGCGTTCGGCGCCGAAGGGATCGGTCTGTGCCGCACGGAACACATGTTCTTTGAAGGCGACCGCATCTGGGCCATTCGCGAGTTTATTCTCGCCGAAGATCAGAAGGGCCGCAAACAGGCGCTTTCCAAGCTCCTGAAGCTTCAGCAGAAGGATTTTGAAGGCATTTTCAAAGCGATGGACGGCCTGCCGGTTACGGTGCGCCTGCTCGATCCGCCGCTGCATGAGTTTGTGCCGCACAGCGCCAAAGATCAGAAAGAAATGGCCAAACGCCTCGACGTGCCGCTGCGAAAGGTAACCCGCCGGGTGAAGCAGCTCCATGAGTTCAACCCCATGCTCGGGCATCGCGGATGCCGTCTGTCGGTCACCTATCCCGAACTCTGTGTGATGCAGACCACCGCGATTATCGAAGCGGCCTGCAAGATGTCCAGGGCAAAGAAAAAAGTGAAGGTGCTGCCGGAAATCATGATTCCGCTGGCCGGCACCAAGGCCGAGCTGGACCATCTCGAGCAGATTGTTCGCCGTACGGCGGAGGAAATCATTAAGAAGCGGGATGTCAACGTGCCCTATAAAGTCGGGACGATGATTGAAGTGCCGCGTGCGGCGCTCACTGCCGACGAGATTGCCGAGACCGCCGAGTTCTTCAGCTTCGGGACCAACGACCTGACGCAGATGACCTTCGGCTTCAGCCGCGACGATATCGGCACCTTCCTGCCGGATTACATGCAGGAAAAACTGCTGCCCTGCGATCCCTTCCAGCATCTGGACCGCGACGGCGTCGGCCAGCTCGTTAAAATGGGTGTCGAAAAAGGCCGCTCCGCCCGGCCCGGTCTCAAATGCGGGATTTGCGGTGAGCACGGCGGCGATCCCGTCAGCGTAAAATTCTGCTGCAAAGCAGGCCTTGATTATGTGAGCTGCTCGCCGTTCCGTGTGCCGATCGCACGTCTGGCCGCCGCGCAGGCTGCCATTGAGGCGTAATCGGAGGGTTCGGAGGGCCATCCCGAAAGCGCGTCGAAGCGATTCGGCGCGCTTTTGTTTTTCCAAGGGTCGGAAACTCTGGTAGAAGCAGTCTCCAGTCTATGGACAATCCGTGCCGCAACCATTCTGCCGGTTTAAAAAATGAAAGAACCCCCTGACAGTCAGCCGACGGCTCCGGAGCCCGACGATATCGAGCTCGTTCATCGTTCTCAGGCGGGCGACACCGCAGCCTATGAGGAACTGGTGCGGCGCTATCACGGTAAAATCTACGGGCTGGTGTACAGCATGACCAGCAGCCGCGAAGATGCCGAGGACCTTGTGCAGGAGGTGTTTGTAAAGGCCTGGAAGGCGCTGGGCCGTTTCCGCGGGCAGTCGGGCTTCTATACCTGGATCTATCGCATCGCCATTAACCGCACGATCAACTTCCGCAAAAAAAGAAACCGTCGGCAGGGGGTCAGCTTCGAGGATTTTGATCCCGATATCAAACAGGCCGAGTCCTATAAGGAGTTTTCCAGCAAGGGGTCCGTGCTGCGGAAAATGAGTCTGAGCGAGTTTCAGAAAAAAATGAACGAGGCCCTGCTGACGCTGTCCGAAAAGCACAGAGCAGTCGTGGTGATGCACGATGTGCAGGGCATGCCCCATGCGGAAATCGCGAAAATCATGAACTGCTCGGAAGGGACGGTACGATCCCGGCTGTTTTATGCAAGAAAACAGCTTCAGGTTGAACTGGAAGAGTTTGTGTCATGAAGAAAAAGAACAAAAACGGTATCAGCGAAGCGGATCTTTCCCGGCTTCTGGCGCTCAAAAACTATGAGCGTCCCGATGAAGAACGCACAGAAAAAAGCATTCAGAGCATTATGCGCACCGTCCGCACCGTCGGCAATATGCCGACGCTGCTTCTGTTCCCGGAAAAACGTCTCGGCTGGGCGTTTGCACAGCCCCGGTACGGGATTGCAGCGCTGTTTGTGCTGTTTCTCGGTCTGCATCTGATGGACCGGCCCATGCCGTCTGCCGGAGGGATTGTGGCGGATCGTTCGCTCGAAGCGCCCCCGGCGGTGGAGTCCACGGTATCGGTGGCCGTGCAGACCAATCAGGCGGCGACGGCTCCCCTGCCGCCGGTTTCTTCCCCGTCGCTGTATTCCACCTTCGCCAATCCCGCCGGCACGGTGCTGACCTCCTATGGTGAATAAAGCGGCGTAAAGACCCGCTGCAGGTTGCGAATGAACGGCCGGGAGGCCTGCGGATCGATCTTCCCGGCCTATTCAAATTGACCTGTCTGCTCAAACGCCGCACAATCGCCCGCCGATGACACAGGAAGAAACCATCGTACTGGAGCACCGTGTTTTTCAGGGCGACTACCGGCTCCTGCGCTTATTCGCTCCGCAGATCGGGCCGCAGGTGCAGCCGGGGCAGTTTGTCCACCTGAAAATTCCCCGGTTCGAACAGGCCGTCCTGCGCCGCCCGTTCAGTGTGTTCAAGGCCGATGCCGACGGATTGAGCATTCTCTACAAACCGGTCGGGCGGGGCACCGAGGCCATGATGTCACTTGGGGCGGAAGACCGCGTCAACCTGCTCGGCCCGCTCGGGAACGGGTTTCCGGACCTTGGAAACGGCAAAACACGGCCGGTGCTTGTTGCCGGCGGCTACGGCAATGCCGCGCTGTATCTGCAGGCCGCCCGTCTGCCGGTCAAAGGCATCGCCTTTTTCGGCGGACGCACCGCCGCCGATATCCTGTGCGTCGATGAGTTTACAACGCTCGGCTGGGATGTGCGCGTCACCACCGATGACGGCTCGCTCGGAAGCCGCGGGCTCGTCACCGATGCGCTCGATCCGTGGCTGCGTGAAAACCGGGAGCTGTTCCCGGCCGTCGAACTGTTCTGCTGCGGACCGAACGCCATGCTGCAGGCGGTGGGGGATCGCGCCCTTGAAAAAGAAATCAGCGCCTGGCTTTCGATGGACCGCAATATGGCCTGCGGCGTCGGCGCCTGCCTGACCTGTGTGATCAAACGCAAAACCGCCGGCGGCTGGGAATGGGCGCGCTGCTGCAAGGACGGGCCCGTCTTTCGCGCCGACGAAATTCTCTGGAGCGCCTGAGGAGTCTGTATGCCCTGTAAAACACCGGTTGTACTGATCCTGTTCCGTCGTCCCGAGCAGACCCGGGCGGTGTTTGAGCGCATTCGCGAGGCGCAGCCGCCGAAGCTGTTTGCGGTGGCCGACGGCCCGCGCAATGCAGACGAGGAGGCGCTGTGCGCACAGACCCGAGAGGTGGTTGAATCCATCGACTGGGACTGTGAAGTGTTTCGCAACTATGCGGATGAAAACATGGGGCTGCGCCGACGCGTCAGCAGCGGGCTGGACTGGGTGTTCGACCAGGTGGAGGAAGCCGTTGTTCTGGAAGATGACTGCCTGCCGCATTCTTCCTTTTTTACGTACTGCGATGAACTGCTGGAGCGCTATCGCGACGATGAACGCATCTGGTGTATCGGCGGCAGCAATTTTCAACAGGGTCAATGGCGCGGCGACGGCAGTTACTATTTCTCAAACAACAACCATTACTGGGGCTGGGCCACGTGGCGGCGCGCCTGGCGGCAGTATGATCATGAAATGACCGGCTGGCCCGCGTTCCGGGACGGCGGCTATCTCGCAGGCCTTCTGGATGATCCCCTGGAAGTAAAATACTGGCACGATATTTTTGAAACGCTTTATACCGAGGGAACACCGGACAGCTGGGGCTATATCTGGACGCTGACCTGCTGGATGAACCGCGGCCTGACGGTACTGCCCAATGTGAATCTGGTGGCCAATACCGGGTTCGGCAGCGACAGCACCCACACCAAGGGTTCGGGCGGATGGATCGCCGCCCGTCCGGCGGAGGACATCGGGCCGCTGAAGCACCCGTCGTTTGTGGCCCGCGACCGGGAGGCGGATCGCTACACCTTTGAGCATCTGCTGCCGGGCCGGCGGCTGCGGAATGAACAGAGCCGGATCTACCGCCTGCGCCGCCGGCTCTGGAAATTCAGGCAGCGCCTGCTGGGCCGCCCGGTGCGCAAGTAGGATATGAGGTTGAATCGCCCGGCTTCGGTCCGTATATTCAGGCTCTTCGTGAGACCGCGTTGCGCTCCATACCGTCATGGACCGTTTGTCCGGCCGATCGATAACCCGTAACGGCTTCGTATGGCACTGCCCGCAAACAGACTGAAACAGATTCGGCGCCGAAGGCATGAGCGGCAGTTTCGCAAACAGTCCATCCTGAAAGATCCGGATGCCGGACGGCTGATCCGGTCCCGGATTGAGGCGGGCGGGCCGCTGATGATTTCGCGTTTCAGCACCTGCGAAATCAAGGTGCTGAACGGGTTCCGGCAGCGTTGCCGCGGACCGCTGGCGCGTGCATGGAATGGATTGCTCACGGGGATCCCGGGGACGTACACTGAAAAAGTTCGTTTTCAGGCACACAACAATGCCGGCATTTTCCCGGCGACCGACGAGGGGCTGGATGCGTTTTCCCGCATCACGATGGAGACGTGTTCGCAAATAGATATTCTGGGAGTCTGGAGCCGTCCGCTTCATCTGGAAGAACAGCTTTGGCGGGAACGCTGTCCGCAGGCGGCGCTGATTGCGCTGCGTGCCATCGAACCGTACTACAGCACGCCCCCCTGGTCGGCGGCTTTGGCCGGAAAACGTGTTCTGGTGGTTCATCCCTTCGAAACCACCATCCGCAGCCAGTATCGCAGGCGGGAGCATCTGTTTCCATCGCCGGACATTCTGCCCGAATTCGACCTTCAGGTTGTAAAGGCCGTGCAGAGCAATGCCGGGGTTCAGAGCGGGTTTGCCTCCTGGAGCGAGGCGCTGGAAGCCATGAAAACGAAGATTTGTGCGCTCGATTTCGACATTGCGCTCATCGGTGCCGGAGCCTATGGACTTCCACTGGCGGCCTATGTCAAACTGCTCGGCAGACAGGCTGTTCACATGGGCGGGGCGCTCCAGATTCTGTTCGGTATCAAAGGGAGCCGATGGGATGGCCTCCCGGACGTGAACCGCTTTTATAACGAACACTGGGTGCGGCCGCGGCCGGAGGAAACCCCGTCGCAGGCCGGCCGGGTCGAAGACGGGTGCTATTGGTAAGAAAAAAGGATTCAGCCGGTTTATGAGACTCTATTTTGGATTTAATCTTCAGACCCACGCCCTGATCTGTCACGAGATCGCCAGAGAGATTCTGGCCGTCGAGCCGGACTCGCGCTTTGCCGGCGTGATGACCGTGAAGGACGGACGCCACGAAAAATGGCTGCGCAAACAGAAGCAGATCGACTACGAACTCCTCGAGAGCACCGACGCCGTCGAAAAGCGGGCCCTGGACTGGGAGGTGTCCGACGAGCGCATGATGGAATGGGAACGCCGCCTGAAGTGTCCGCTCATGGATCTGATTATTGCCGACCGCAATATCGGGCACCGCTACGTGACGGACGGCCGCTGCATCCGCACCGACATCATGCAGTACGACAGCCATGACGATCTGAAACGCTTTCTCTGCTGTTTTCTGGATACCTTTGAAGAGCACCTGACCCGCTTTAAACCGGATCTGGTCTTTCTGCCGGTCATGGCCTCCATGCCCATGCTGGCGCTGGTGCGGGTGTGTGAATGGATGGGTGTGGATTTCGCCGTGCTTCGCTCGATCCGGATCGGGAACCGGCTTGTGCTTTCCAAAAACGATGCCACCGAGCGCTTCAGCGCCATCGAAACCGCGTTTCACCGGGCCTGTGCGCAGGGCGGGCCGTTGCCCGAGCTTCCGGGGGAATTCGATCGCTATTATCAATCCTTCCAGACCGAAGCCCCGGAAACGCCGGTGTGGGCGGCCTCCTGTTCCCGGGCCATTGAGCGGCTTCAGAAGATGAATTTTTTCCGCTTCTACGGCGAAATGGGGCTGCGGCTGCTTCTGGCCTGTAAGCGCAAACTCTTTCCGCGGCGCAACCGCGACCTGCGCTGGAAACACCCGTTTTCCATTTTCGCCTTTCATATCCGGCAGAAAACCGCGGTTCGCCGCTTCAAACCCGGCCGGTTTGACCGTCCGCACGATGACGAGCGCTTTGTCTATTTCCCACTCCACCTGTCGCCGGAGGCGTCCACCATGGTGCTGGCGCCCGATTTTGTAAACCAGCTTGATTTAATCGACCGGCTGGCCATGCGCATCCCGCTTTCACATAAACTCTATGTCAAAGAACACCCCACCATGATCGGCCGCCGCCCGCCCGGGTTTTATGAGCGGATCCGCCGGAACGTCAATGTCCGGCTGATCAATCCCCTGGTCGATTCTCTCGAACTGACCCGCCGTGCCGACCTGGTGGCATCCATCACCGGTACCGCCGCATGGGAGGCCATCCTGATGGGACGCCCCGTGCTCATGTTCGGTGAAAGCTTCTTTTCGCACCTGGGACTTTGTCACCGGTTGACCGATCTGGCGGAGCTGGGTGTGCTCATGAAAGAGATTATTTTCGAGGGAAAAACGCCGCGTTACGGAGCGGAGGAGCGGGTCCGCTTTATGAAGTGTCTGTATGACGGATCGTTTGAGATCCCGGACTGCATGGAGGTTTTCTGGGGTCGGGTCATTCCCCCCGGAAAGCCCAGTGAAAAAGAACGTTTGGCGGCCCGGATGCTCGCGGAGCGCCTGCTGAGATTAAAAAACGAACGGAGCGCCTGACCATGGGCGAAACACAGCCATATGTCAGCATTGTCACACCGGTGTACAACGGAGAACCCTATCTGCGCGAATGCATGGAAAGTGTTCTCTGCCAGACCTACACCCATTGGGAATACCTCCTTGTCGATAATTGCAGCACCGATGCAACCGTGGCCATTGCTCAGGAATATGCGGCACGCGATTCGCGCGTGCGCGTGATCACAAACACCGAATTTCTCGACGTCATGCCCAACTGGAACCGGGCCCTGCGGCAGATCAGCCCGGACAGCCGGTTCTGCAAGGTCCTTCACGCGGATGACAGGCTCTTCCCGAACTGCATTGAAGCCATGGTGTCCGTGGCACTCAAAGACGACCGGATCGGTCTGATCGGAGCATACCGCCTGTACGGAGATGAGATCGGCCTGGACTGGCTCCCGGAACCCGATACCGTGTTTTCCGGTCGGGACGTCTGCCGCCGCTATCTGCTGGGCCGGCCCGATATCTTCGGTTCCCCCAGCAACATCATGATGCGGTCCGATCTCGTGCGCAGCCGGGATGACTTCTATGACGAACAGGACCTGCATGCCGATACCGCGGTGTGTTTTGAGATTCTGAAAGACCATGACTTCGGCTATGTCCATCAGACACTCACCTATACCCGCCGCCATAATGAATCGGTAACCTCGCGGGTCAAAATTATGAATACCCAGCAGGCGGCCAAGTTTCATCGCCTGGTCACCTTCGGCCCCGTTTTCCTGACGCCGGACGAATACCGCCGCCGCTACCGGGAGGTTAAAGAAAAGTATTATAAAGTTTTGGTTTCCAGGTATCTGTGGAAAATTTTTAAGGATGGGCGCGACACCAGACAGGACTTCGTCGCCTATCACCGGCAGATCCTGCAGGATCTGGACGAAACGCTGGATGTCCCGCTGCTGCTGACCTCCCTGCTGCGGCTGATCCGCAAACATCTTTTCCGCCGCTAAGCTCCGCCGCTGCACCATCCGCATCGCTTCAGGGGAATCCATTTTGACTTTTCTGCGAAAATGATTCAGGTTTAACACCTTTGATCTGCACGCTTTTGACAAAACCCGAACGGGAGACTGCGCATGACCGGCGAAAACCAGGTGATGGATGTGATTTTTGATGCCATGGATGAATACAACGAGCTGCAGCCCGACGGGCCGCCGCTGGAAAAATCAGCCGATACGGTTCTGTTCGGTGAATCCGGCACGCTCGATTCGATCGGACTGGTCAACCTGATCGTCGCGGTCGAGCAGCGGCTGGAGGAAACCTGCGGGGTATCGCTGACACTGGCGGACGAAAAGGCGATGTCCCGTAAAACCAGCCCGTTCCGAACCGTTCAGACGCTGGCGGAATACGCCGCGACACGGCTTCAGGAGGAGGCGGGCGAATGAGCCGGACACAACCCGTCATGCTGATTACCGGAACCCGCAAGGGCATCGGACGCTATCTGGCGGACTATTATATCCATCAGGGCTTTCAGGTGGTCGGTTGCAGCCGCAAGCCGGTCGAAGAGGAACGGCCGGGCTATCAGCATGTCTGTCTCGATGCCGCCGATGAACGCGCGGTGAAAAACATGTTTGCCGGCATCCGTAAAACACATGGGCGGCTGGACGTCTTAATCAATAATGCCGGCGTGGCCTCCATGAACCATATGCTGCTGACGCCGCTGAGCACGGTCCGCAGAGTGCTCGATACCAATGTGACCGGCACCTTCCTTTTTTGCCGGGAGGCCGCACGGCTCATGCAGAAACACCGCCGCGGACGGATCGTGAATTTCTCCACCGTGGCCGTTCCCCTCAAGCTCGAAGGCGAAGCGGTTTATGCCGCCTCAAAAGCCGCGGTGGTCAGTCTGACGCAGGTGCTGGCCAACGAGCTGGCCGGGCAGGGCATCACCGTGAACGCGGTCGGGCCCGCGCCGGTCAAAACCGATCTGATCCGTTCCGTCCCGCCCGAAAAAATAAACGCATTGCTCGACCGCCAGGCCATCCGCCGCTTCGGAGAATTTCCTGACATCTCCAATGTCATCGATTTCTTTATCCGCCCCGAAAGCGATTTTGTGACCGGTCAGGTGGTTTATCTGGGAGGTGTCTAGTGTTTATTGATTTTCTACTGGAGGTGTTCAGTAAAAATCAGGACCGGGAGGCCCTTGTCTGGAACGATCAGGTGTACCGTTACAAATGGCTTCAGAACCGGATAGGCGAATGGACGAATGAACTCCGGAAAAACCGCATTGCCGCCGGCACCGTGGCCGCCGTCGAAGCGGACTTTTCGCCCAACTCCATCGCCCTCTTTTTAGCCCTGCTGGATCACGCCTGCATCCTGGTGCCGCTCACGGGCTCCGTTGAATCGCAGAAGGAAGAGTTTCTGGAGATTGCGCAGGTGGAGGTCTCGTTTGTCATCGACGCCGACGACCGGGTTCAGATTAAGAAACACTCTGCCCGTGCCGATCATGAACTCTATCAGCAGCTTCGGCGGGAAGGGCATCCCGGGCTGGTCCTGTTTTCATCGGGATCAACCGGAAAAAGCAAGGCGGCCGTACACGACCTGAGCCGCATCCTGGAAAAATTCAGGGTGCCTCGCCATTCGCTGCGCAGCATCAGCTTTCTGCTCTATGACCATATCGGCGGCGTCAACACCATGCTCTACAGCCTGTCCAATGCGGGCTGCCTGGTCACCGTCCGCCGCCGCACTCCCGATGACGTTCTCCGGGCGATTGAAACATACCGCATTGAACTGCTCCCGACCTCACCGACCTTTATGAACCTGATTCTGTTGAGCGAGGCATACAAACGCTATGACCTGCGCTCACTGAAAACCGTCACCTACGGAACCGAACCCATGCCCGCAAGCACCCTGAAGCGCTTTCATGAACTCTTTCCCGATATCCGGCTGCTGCAGACCTACGGACTCTCCGAAGTGGGCATTCTCCGTTCCAAATCCAGAGGATCCGATTCCCTGTGGGTCAAGGTCGGAGGCGAAGGCTTTCAGACGCGCATTGTGGACGGCATTCTGCAGATCAAAGCCCGTTCCGCCATGCTGGGCTATCTGAACGCACCCAGCCCCTTCACGCAGGACGGCTGGTTCAACACCGGCGATGCCGTGGAGGTCGACGGCGAGTACATCCGCATCCTGGGCCGCCAATCGGAACTCATCAATGTCGGCGGGGAAAAGGTCTACCCCGCCGAGGTGGAAAGTGTGATTCAGGAGATGGACGCGGTTGCGGAAGTCACCGTATACGGCGAAAAAAATCCCATCACCGGCCGGATGGTCTGCGCCGGCGTCCGCCTGGCGCAGGCGATCGATCCGAAAGCATTCACGATGCAGCTCAAGCGCTTCTGCAGAGAGCGGATGGCTCCCTACAAGGTTCCGGTCAAGGTGCACATCATGAACCGCAGACAGCACAGCGAGCGGTTTAAAAAAATAAGACCGTGAACAGGTTTTCCCATGCTCAAATTCCTGAAAATCCGTGAAGAGCATCTGGCGCTGATCCGTACATGGAGAACCTCGCCCGACGTCACGCGGTATATGTTTACAGACATCGACGGAACGATGGAGACGCAGAAAGCGTGGTATCGCAGGATCCAGGCCGATGAAACGGTTCGACACTGGATCATTTCCTATCAGGAGAAGAAAATCGGACTCATTTATCTGACCGATATCGACGTCGACGCCCGGCAGTGCACATGGGGCTTTTATATCGGCGATGCCGCCAGCCGGATGCTCGGCGGGCTCATCCCGCCCTGTCTGTTCAACCATGTGTTTTATGACCTGGGCTTCCGCAAAATTGTTGCGGAGATCATGGACGAAAACAAAAACGCCATCCGGCTCAATGAACTGTTCGGGTTCAAACCGATCGCCCGGCATAAACATCCGATTCATAAATACGGCCGCGATCACGACGTGTTCGTCTATGAGCTCACCGAAAACACCTGGGATCCGTCCGGCCGCTACAGAAACTGTACAGCCGAATTCGAATAAACCGCTTCACCGGAAACGCAGCCAATGAGTGAACCGTTGATCATCCGCGCCGATGCAGACTCCCGGATCGGAACCGGGCACCTGATGCGCTGCATCGCCCTCGGCCAGGCCTGGCGGGATGACGGCGGCAAGGTCATGTTTTCAACCTGTTGCGACAGCCCGGCCCTTCTGCAGCTTTTGCACGACGAAAACTTTGAAGTGATCGAAATAAAAAGGTCCGATGAGGGTTGTCTGTTTTCTGACCTCCGACCTCCCTCCTTCGCTAAAGCTGCGGTGGACAAGCCGACGTCTGATCGTTGGATGGTGCTGGACGGCTACCACTTTACTGTTGAAGACCATCGGGCCATTCGCAATGCGGGTGGCCGCTTGCTGGTCATCGACGACTGTAACCACCTGCCGGAATATGAGTGCGATATTCTGCTGAACCAGAACGTCACCGCTGAAAGCCTCGATTATTGCATCAATCCCGAAGCGCAACGTCTGCTCGGCCCGCAGTTTGTTTTGCTTCGCCGTGAATTTCAGAACCTAGACGCGGGGTCTTCACCGCGTTCCCGCGGCGGAGAACGCGGTGAAGACACCGCGTCTGCAAATAAGCATCTGTTAGTCACGATGGGCGGTGCAGATCCGGACAATGCATCATTAAAAGTAATCAGTGCATTGCAGCAACTCAATCAGCCGGAGCTGCAGGTGAAAGTCGTTGTCGGCCCCGCCAATCCGCACACCGCATCTCTGGAAGCGGCCATCCGGCAGTCCGCGGTGCCCATCCGGCTGATTCACTCCGCCGCCATGGCCGATCTGATGCAGTGGGCGGATGTCTGCATTTCGGCCGCCGGCAGCACCTGCTGGGAGCTGCTGAGTATGGGCGTTCCGTTTGCCACGGTGATCCTGGCCGATAATCAGGAGGCGGTGGCCCGTTATCTGGAAGAGAAGGGTGCCGTCCGCTGTTTCGGCCGGCCGGCAGCAAACTTTGAACGGGAGGTTGCCGACGTGCTGGAAACCCTTCACGATGACGCTGTGCACACGAGGCCCCCGCACGCCCTCGTCGACGGCCGCGGGGCGCACCGGGTGGTTGCGGAGATGAAAAGGAAACACAGTGAATAAAATCTACAGCGCGGTGATCCCGGTCTATAACGCCGAACGGTACATCGGTGAAGCCGTTGACAGTCTGCTGGCGCAAACGGTGCGCCCGGAGCAAATCGTGCTCGTGGATGACGGCAGCACCGACGGCAGTGTGCCGCTCCTTCAGCAGCGGTATGCCCGTGAACTCGAAACAGGCCGCATGGTGCTGCATCGTCTGCCGGCAAATGCCGGCGTTTCCGCTGCCCGCAACGCCGGCGTCTCCCGCGTCGAAACCGACTGGCTCGTCTTTCTGGATGCAGACGATGTTTTGGCTCCCGCAACCGCCGCCGCACTGCTCGATAAAGCCGCAGAGCTCAACGGGGCGGGCGACCCGTACCCCCTCATCCACCCGGCCTATCAGATCATTGATGATCAGGGGCGCGTCACCTCGCCGGCTCTCCGCTGGCGGCAGGTCGGTTTCGAGGAAACACTCGGCTGGCAGTTTTATCGCAACCACATCATCAGTCCGTCGGGCCTGCTGGTGAACCGGCAGCGGTTTCTCGATCTGGACGGGTTCGATGTCAACCTGCGCTACAGCGAAGATGCCGAGCTGTGGCTGCGCTTTGCTCACAGCAGCGGCTTCGGCTATGTCGATGAGCCGCTCGTGTCGGTTCGCCGCCATACAGGCAATGCCTCCAGGCAGGTGAGCAATATGCTGGAAGGCGAATGGACCATCCTGCGCCGTTATTCCGTCGAAACAATCAAACAGGCCGTTCTCAAACGCCGCTGCACCCCGGTAAAAAATATCGCTGATTTTGTCTCCATCCTCTATCGCCTGGGCGAGTGGGAGCGCGGGCATCAGGAAGCCGTCCGGGCCAAAAACGAGTTCCCGGACGAACCCGGCCTGGACTTTTTCACCGGCCTGTACCGGCTGAAACAAAACGACTGGAAACGCGCCCTCGACGATTTTCTCAACTGCGAACGGGCTCCCGAACCCAACGGCGCCGTCCTGAACAATATCGGCGCCTGCTGCCTGTGCCTGAACCAGCCCGAAAAAGCCCTTGCGTATTTCGACCGGGCGCTGAAAATGCATCCCAACTACATGGACGCGCAGGCAAATAAAAATCTGTTGCAGTCCGGCGGCATCGCACCCGATCAGATCAGGTTCACCTGGCGGGAGCTCCGTCCGGTGATGATCTCCTACACCGGCTAGCCTGAATAGATCAGGCGGTCAAAAGGACCGGGGTGAACCCTGTTCTGCAGGGTGCAGGCATGACAGGATAACGGCCTATGAAAAAGATACTTTTTACAGGTGCAGGCGGGGCCGGCAGTGAAGCACTGTTCCGGCTGCTCAGCGACCGCCGCGAAATCCATTTCGCCGACGCCGACACGCAGGCAATCGATCCGGTCATTCCCGAGGATCGACGGCATCAAATTCCGTTCGCCAACGATCCGACCTTTGGAAAAAAGCTCTCCGATCTTTTCCAGACATTGGAAATCGATCTGCTCGTGCCCGGCGTCGATGAAGAGCTCCCGCCGGTTGCCGCGCTGGTCGAAGCGGGGCGCCTGCACGCCCTGCTGCCGCCGAAGCGGTTTGTCGAGACGCATCTCGACAAACTCGCCTCCGCCCGCGCGCTGGGCGGATCGGCGCCCAGAACCGTGCCCGCTGAAGAGGCGGAAACCCTCGGGTTTCCCTGCCTGGTTAAACCGCGCCGGGGCCGCGGATCGCGCGGGGTGGCCGTGATCCGCTCCGTTCGGCAGCTTGAGGGCTATCTGGCTCTTTACGGCACCGAACCGGAATCCGCGGTTGCTCAGGAGCTGGCGACCGGACGGGAATACACCGTGCTGATGGCTGCCGACACCGCGGGAAATCTGCGCGCGATTGTCCCGGTGGCCGTCGAGGTCAAGCGCGGCATTACCCTGCGCGCGCATACCGCCCGCGACCGCGCCGTCGAAGAAGCCTGCCGCGCTGTTCACGCCGCCGATCCCGTGTCCGGCTGCTATAACATTCAGCTCATGCGCGACTCCGGCGGCCGGGTGCGGATTTTCGAAATCAATCCGCGCGTTTCCACCACGCTCTGTCTCGGCGTCGCCGCCGGCGTCGATCCGGTTGAAATCTTTCTGTCGCCGCCCGCAGGCGGGGGGCTTCTTCCTTTCCGGGAAGCGCTGCAGCTCCGCCGGCACTGGATCAACCGGTTCGACCCGCCCGCCGAACCGGACGTATAATCGAGCCGATCGACCGGCCTCCGCAAAAAGAATATTTGACGCATGCAACTCTTTCGTTACGATAAGGGAATGCGTTCTTTTTCAT
>CAZITJ010000002.1:63311-83868 GCA_964542135.1 uncultured Verrucomicrobiota bacterium | reverse complement strand
CCGCTCGGAGCCCCTCTGACTCCCTCCAGCTTGTCCGCCGTAATTTTAATGAAGGCGGGCGAAGCAGGTGGTTACAATCTTTTCTTCACCAAATCATTTTGCCCGTAATTATTTTGCCGAAAGTATTGGTCGCACAGCGCGACCACCGGCCGCACCTACAGTTTTCCCAAGGGTTGGAAACGTCTTTTCGGACAAAGAAAAAGGGCGGAGCCTGCTATTACAAATAAACAATCTCCTTGTCCGGATCCGATTCCGACAAAATACAATTCAGCATTCCGTCGGGATTCAGGTTGCCAATTACCAGCCGGTCACAGTGCGCAAGAACGTACTGATTGCACCAAGCCGCACGCCGCACACTCGGCACATCGAGTTCCTCCGAAAAAGGCGAAAGAATCAAGAGACGATTTTCGTCAAGCGCAGTGCGGATCTGAGGCGTTTCGTCCGACAGCCCCCAGGGTTTAACCCAGATCAGCGGACGTCTGTGTTTCAGCCCGGCAGCGAACACCGCCCGCTCCATCGGCGAAAGAAATCCGGAAATGATCGCCTCACCGGACTTCAGCGACAGCCGCCCATGCGGGGTTTCCTCGCCACGCGACGCCAGAAAACCGACTTTTGGCAAGGTTAACAACTCCCGGTTCCCGGCGAACTGCGGATCGTCAACCTGCATCACCGCATCAAAATTCTGCGGATTAAACCGGATATAATTGCGAATCTTATCCAACGCCGTCTCATCCCGAACAATCACATCCCAATAATTTCGATGCCATAGGGCCGATGCGCCCGCCGCGACCGGCTCGCTCGAACGGGCTTGGAATTCCAAGCCCGTTCTTCGTTGGATCTCCCTCGTTACTGCGGCTTTATACGCACCGACAATCGTGCCCAGAGAACCCGCCTGCGGTTTTCCGAAATGCGGCTCTCCCGGGCTTGGTGCACCAGATTTCTGCAAGCGCAATACCCCGTGCAAATGATTGGGCATCACCACAAACTCATCCATGCCAACCGACGGAAAATGCGTCGGGATGTCACGCCAGCATTGCTCGGCCAAGCGGCCCGCCTCATTCAACACCATGCGCCCGTTCACCACTGTCCCGAACAGCGAGCGCCCCTTTCGGGTATTGATGGTAACGAAATAATATCCCGCCGAGGTATAATCCCACCCCGTCTTCCGAATGCTCTGACGGTTTGGTAACACCTCTCCCGGCACACTTTCTTTTCTGTGCTACTTATTCCTCGACCGCATCGACAGCCGCAGCTTTGCGCGGTTTGAGCTGCGGGAAGAGGATGACGTCGCGGATGGCGTCGGAGCCGCTGAGGAGCATCATGAGGCGGTCGATGCCGATGCCCATGCCGCCGGTGGGCGGCATGCCGGTTTCGAGCGCGCTGAGGAAATCCTGATCGATTTTGGACTGGTCGCCGCCGCACTGCGCTTCAAAGCGGCGGCGCTGTTCGAAGGCGTCGTTGAGCTCGGTGTAGGCCGGGGCGATTTCTTTGCCGCCGATGATGAGCTCGAAAACATCCACCAGCGCCGGGTCGTCGGCGCAGGGTTTGGCCAGCGGAACGAGTTCGGCGGGAAGACGGGTGATGAAGGTCGGCTGAATGAGCGTGCCCTCAATGGTCTTGTCGTAAATTTCGTGGGTGATTTTTTCGAAGTCAAGGTCGTCTTCGATGGCGACGTCGAGCTCGGCGGCTTTGGCTTTGGCATCGTCGATGGACTTCTCGAACCAGTCGTCGCCGAGATGCTGTTTGATCAGGTCGTGATAGGTGATTTCGTTCCAGGGAGTGGAGAGGTCGATTTTGTTGTCCATCCATTCGACCTCGAGGCCGCCGAAAATGGTTTCGGCCAGATGGGTGATGAGGCTTTGCGCCAGCTCCTGCATGGTGCGCATATCGCCGTAGGCCTCATAGGTTTCGAGGACGGTGAATTCGGGGTTATGCGTGCGGTCGAGTCCTTCGTTGCGGAAGTTGCGGTTGAGCTCGAATACTTTGTCCATGCCGCCGACGATGAGGCGTTTCAGGTAAAGCTCGGGCGCAATGCGGAAAAACATATCCGTGCTGAGCGCTTGGTAGTGCGTTTTGAACGGGTTGGCGGCCGCGCCGCCGGCCAGCGCCTGAATCATCGGGGTTTCGACTTCGAAGTAGCCGCGGTCTTCGAGAAAGCGACGGATTTCGCTGAGAACACGGGTTCGTTTTTTGAAGAGATCCATCACCTCTTCGTTGGCAATCAGATCGAGCTCGCGCTGACGGTAGCGGGTTTCGACATCCTGCAGGCCATGGAATTTTTCCGGCGGCGGCAGCAGCGATTTGCAAAGCAGCGCCCATTCGCTGACACGCACGGTCTGCTCTTCGGTGCGGGTGATGAAGGTTTCACCGGAGACACCGATAATATCGCCGAGGTCGAGCAGCTTAAACGCCGCAAAATTTTCTTCGCCGAGCAGGTCTTTTTTGACCATGAGCTGAAATCTAGCGGAGCCGTCGGAAATGTGGGCAAACGCCATTTTGCCCATCTTGCGGATGGCGACGATGCGGCCGCAGGCTTTGACCCGCTGCCCCTCTTCAAAATCGGCGTGGAGCTTTTCAAGCGTCGCGGTGCGCTCGAAGGCTTTGCCATAGGCGGGGAACCCCGCTTCGGCCAGTTTTTCCATGTTTTCAATACGCTGCCGGCGATATTCGTTATCCTGCATAATTTTCTCCTGAAAAGCAGAGCATCCTACCTGCGAACACCCCGCCGCGCAAGGCAGTGCGCGTGATTTTCGCGGTCATGAATCGGCAAAGGGGACTCTATTCAGCAGGAAAGCCAACCGGCTGGGTCAGGATAATGTGCTGAGACGGCTTGAGATCCATGACCTTGTGCAGGGCTTCTTTCTCAACCCAGCCGAGCACGACCGTATTGAGTCCTTCGGAAGCGCAGAACAGGTAAACATTCTGGCTGATGAAGCCGGTGTCGGCTGCTGAATAAAACTCTTTATCGCCGCGCAGTCGGTCGGTTTCGGACACATAAATGAGATTCACCGGTGCTTTCTGCGTAAACGGTTGTACCCCGGTCTTTTCGCGGATGTCGTCCGACAGAATCTGAATCAGCCGGTTGGCTTTCGCATCGTAAAGATACAGGCCGGTCGGCAGCGCAACATAGAGGTCGATTTCCTGACTGTTGCGCGCACTCGGCGCCGTACGTTTCCCGTCATCGCGATTGATGCCGAAAGCGGCCCATAGCAGATCAGACAAAAGCTGATCGCTCAGTGCCTGTTCGGAAAAGTTTCGGTTGGTCTGACGGGCAGCCAATGCGTCCAGCAACGGCATCCCTCCGGTCTGCCGTGGAACCGGAAGCTGCAGATCCCTCCCCCAAACCGAAAGCGCAAGTACAACACAAACAACAGAGATCATTGATTTCATATATAAAGCTCCTTAAACGATATGACGGGCCGCGTTCTTT
The DNA here is from genome assembly GCA_964542135.1 of uncultured Verrucomicrobiota bacterium. GTDB lineage: Bacteria > Verrucomicrobiota > Kiritimatiellia > Kiritimatiellales > Tichowtungiaceae > Tichowtungia. The sequence goes on along the minus strand of CAZITJ010000002.1, from coordinate 80,438 downwards.
TTCCCGGCATGGATAATCACAGTGTAAAACCGAAGCGCCGGAACACCCTACTCTCGAAAGCCGTTCCGCGCAAGGGGTACGGTGCTATGGCTGGAGTTTTCGGGCACCTTTTTCCGGAGAGGTGGAGGATGAACGGAGTGCAGGCTTCCCGCCTTCGCCGGACAGCGGTCTCTTTTAACGCCGGATCGATTCGCTTTTGAAATCCGGCGGCCGCTTCGCGCAGAAAGCGATCAGCTCCGGAATCACCGCGGGTTCGACGCCGCGCCAGAAAACAACCCACTCGCCGGCGGTGTGCCGGCCGTCGGCATGCCGGTCGTACCACTGGTTGACCGGATTTCCTTTTTTCGACCGCCAGAAAAAAGCCGGATGGTTTTTGCATACATTGTCCCACAGTTCCTGGGCGAGGCCTTCGCCCCGCGCCTGGGGACCGACAGCGAATTTTGAGAGGTACAGCCCCTGCGGATGGTCTTCGAACAACACCGCCCCGCGATAGTTTTTTTCGAGATAGACTTTGGTGACCTGATCCAACGCGTCGGCCTTCGGCGTTTTCTTAAAACTCTCCTCGAGCAGCGCGGTCAGTCTGGGCGCCTCCAGCGTCCCGAACTCCGGTGAAAGAATGACGGACCCTTTGCGGAAAACAGTACCGGCTCCTTTCACGGTGAAAATCTCTTCGAGCAGATTCATCGGTGACGTCACCGAAAGATGGGTGCCGGGCCGGGCGTCAAGCAGCCCGGCAGCGGCCTCAGCCAGCACCTGTTCCTCGCTGCTGAGGGCCGCCGTATTCTCTTTCTGCGTGTAGTAATAATCGGTCTGGAAACCGCCGGCGGCACGGATGAAGTGCACACGTCTTCCGAGGGTTGGAATCATTTTTTCCAGGCCCTGGACATTGTCTTCGATAAAGACGGGCACATCCGCCGCCGGTTGTCCATGCATCGGGAATGATTCCAGAGAAAACAGCGGGTTGTCCCGCAGCAGGTTCCATTGGGTATCTGCGTCCTCTCCGCAGAGGACGACGGCAGGGCGCAGGCCGAGTTTGAGCAGAAAGTGCAGGTCGAAGGCAAACGCCTCGCGGGCCTGTTCCAGACTGGCTGTATCCGGCACAAGCAGGGCGAAGCACTCGGTTTCGGCGGACTGGAATCTGCTGAGATAAAACTCATATTCATCGCGCCGCCCGATGCCGTCCAGAAACAGCCGGATGGTTTTATTGAGAAGCATGCGGGCAACCAACCATCATTCGCGTTAAAAGTACAACAAAATGTACGCAGAGCCGGTTCTGCGCTTGCCGAATGTCGCAAAAAGACATACATTTGCGCTTTAAAACCAATCCTTTGCAAGGAGGTTCCCGTGCGACGATTTCCTGTTTTTTTTGCAACCTGTTTCTGTCTGCTCACCGCAGAGGCCAAAGAAAAACCCTTTATGACGCTGCCGATCAACCCGGCCTCTGTGGGCGTCATAAAAGATGGAACAACCTATCTCGATTTTACGCTGAGCGGATTCGGCCCCAACTGGGCCTACATCGGGTTTCGCGGTGAACTCTCTGCATCCGGCGACAAGCTGTCGGCCGAAAACCGCGGAAAATCGGGCGGCGCGGATATTCTCGTTGAGATGAGCGCAGAGCCGGTCGATTCAGACACTTTTGAGCTGGGCTATGAAACCTCCAGTTCCGAACCGGTTCCGCTGACGATGATCACCGCCGGCCTGAATTTTGATCCCGTCGCCTTTTCGGGAGGGCTTGTGCGGGTGAGGACTGCAGACGGCGAAACCCGGGAGGTTCCGCTGCCGCTGGATAAGACCGGTCTGGGCGACGCGGTCGAAACCTGCACACTAATCGATGCGAACGGTTTGGAAACCGTGCTGACCTTCGATCCGCCCTGCGGAATTGCCTCGGATAATCAGGCCCGCATCCTTCTCGCCGGCACCCGGCTTGATGACTCAACAGAGCGTACCATTCAAGTCGTCCTCCCTGACGAGAACATGTTCTATGCGGAGGCAGCGGAGGTGCCGTTTGAGCCCGGTTTTGACAAGTGGTACGCCTTCAACCCCTCGAAAGATTTCCGCAAAGACAGCGAAATCGGCATGCACGACTGGCTGGAAAAACCGGCCGGAAAATACGGACGCATCACCCGGGAAAACGATCAACTCCTGTATAACGGCGAGCCTATTGACCTGTGGGGACTCAATGTCACCTACGGCGGATGCGCACCGGACAACGACCTGGCCGAACGCCGCGCCGCCATGTATGCGAAATTCGGCATGAATGCCGTGCGCTTCCATAAATATGGCGAGGGCAGCGGATGGGCCGGAATCCTCACGCCCGACTCGTTTCTGGAGTTTGATCCGTCCGCGCTGGACCGCATGGACTACTTTGTTTCTCAACTAAAAGAAGAAGGTATCTATATCAAGCTGTCCTCAACCTTTGGCGTCAAGGTCGGCCGAAGCGACTATGATCGGGTGCCCTATGTCAACGAACTGGGCACACCGGACCGCAACGGAAAAATCTATTGCAGGCATGGCAGCATCTGGCTTTCCAACGAACTGCAGGACATGCAGATCCAGCAGGTCGTCAACATGCTCGAGCATGAAAACCCCTATACCGGCAACCGATACGCCGACGATCCGGCCGTTGCCATCGTGGAGTTGTTCAACGAAGATTCCGCCCTGTTTTTCGGCACAATGGCCCAGCTGCAGAAATCGCCGACCCTGCGGAAACGAACCGCCGCAAAATTCACCGACTGGCTGGAGAAAAAATACGGGTCCAAAGACGGCCTGCTGGCCGCATGGGGCGGAGAACAGGCGCTGAACAGCTTCGTCAACGAAGGCTTCACCAATGAGAGCTGGGAGGCCCGCAGCATCGTCCCGGCCGGCAACCCCTGGTTCTATGATCCGGATCAGCTCAACGGAGCCTACACAGACCGCCGGCAGCGCCTGCTCGACACCATGCAGTTTCTGTACGAAATCCAGAATGCGTTCTACGACCGCTATGTGCAGGCCATTCGCGACACCGGCTACGACGGGGAAATCGTCGCCTCCAACTGGCAGGCCGGGCGGGCCTTCAGCCATTACTACAACCTGCATTCCGATTACCGCATCGGTCTGATTGACCGCCACAACTATTTCGGCGGCGGAAGCTGGACCCGGATCAAGAATGATACCATGCTTCACCGACCCGGTATCGGCATGATCAGCGCCGGCATGCAGCAGGTGATGGACCGGCCGTTCTCGCTGTCTGAATGGATCCATGTACAGCCCAACGAATGGGGTGTTGAAGGCCCCGCCATCATCGGCACCTACGGCATGGGCCTGCAGGGATGGGACATCTCGTTCATCTTTGAAAACGACGATACCGGGCAGTTCAACCGCAAACTGAACGAAAAAAAATGGAACGGCGTCACCGCTCCGCACATCCTCGGCTTCTTCCCGGCCATCTCCCGGCAGGTACTGCGCGACGATGTTCAGGAGTCTGATGTTCATGCCGTCCGCTATGTGCACATGCCGTCGATTCAAAAAGGACGGATCGATTTCGATGAACAGATTATTCAATCGGGCGACATTAAAACCTTCACCGGCAGCAAGGTTCCGGATCTCGCACTGGCGGCCGCCCGCTGCGTTGTGGACTTCACCGCTAAACCGAAACCAACCCCGTTTTTTGATATGAGCCCCTACACAAAAGAAAACGGCGCTGTCCGTTCCTCGACCGGGGAACTGTGCTGGACACCCGGTGAAAAACGACTCGACGGCTTTTTCACCGTGGACACCCCGGCCACCAAAGCCGTCGTCGGATTTGCTGAAGGCGAAAAACTTGATCTCAGCGGGGTCACCATCGCACCGAAATCCCGTTTCGGCGCCGTTTATATTACCGCCCAAAACCCGGGTGACGATCTCACATCAGGAGATACCGCCCTGATCGTCGCAATGGCCCGTGCGCGCAACACCGGAATGAATGTACTCGGCGACAAACTGATCCTGACGCAGGGCACCGCGCCGGTCGTTATGGAACCGGTCCGGGCCGAGATCGCAATGAGCCGCTCCGTCCGCAGCGTTGAGCTGCTGGACCACGACGGATGCCGCACCGGCGATGAACTCCCTGTGCACAAAGGCCGCTTTGAAATCGACGGGGCCCGCGACAAGACCTGCTACTATCTGATCCGCTTCTGACGGACGCGCCGAACACCGGAAACAGGCTTGGCGTAAACACCTCCGATCGGTAGGATGCGTTCCGTACTGAGACCGGCCCGGAGATTTTCATGAATCACGTCAACCGCATCAAAGAACAGATTCATTTCTGCATCCGCAGCGAACTCTGGGACCGCCTGCCGAAGTTTATCCGTCAGCTGCATCCGGCCGATATTGCCGATATCCTGCGGCACGCTCCGGAAGAGGACCAGACCCGCATCTTCGAACTGCTCGACGACGAGACCAAAGCCGACACCCTTGCCGAACTCGACGATTCCACCGAAGCCGAACTTCTCGAAGATCTCAGTGCAGAGGAAATCTCCGACATCGTCGAAGAAATGGCGCCCGACGACGCCGCCGACCTGCTCGGCGATCTCGAAACAAAACGCAGCGAGGCCGTGCTCGGCCTGATGGAGCAGGAGGACTCCGACGATGTCCGCGAGCTGCTTCGCTACGACGAAGAAACCGCCGGCGGCATCATGACGACCGACTTTGTCGCCCTGCCCCGCACCCGAACCGCCCGGGAAGCACTCGATTATATCGGCGCCATGGAACTCGATGAACCGATCTTTTTCACGTATGTCACCGATGAAAAGGGCCGGCTCGTCGGCTATGTCCAGCTCTGGCAGATGCTGAAAAACGCCAACCGCACCCGCACCCTCGGCGACATGGCCGAAAGCGATCCCATTTCCGCGCGCACCTCAACAGACCGCGAAGAGGTGGCTCGTCTGATGGCCCGCTATGACCTCAACGCACTCGCCGTTCTCGATGAGGAAGATCGGCTGGTCGGCCGCATCACCATCGACGACATGGTCGATGTCATCGAAGAGGAAGCCTCTGAAGACATTTTTAAACTGGCCGGGTCCGATGACGCCGAACTCGAAGACGACTCCCCGTTTTCGTCCTGCCGCGCCCGCCTTCCCTGGCTGCTCGTCACCCTCGCAGCGGGATTCATCAGCAGTCTGATTCTGAAACGCTTTATCGACAACGCCCATATCGCCGTGCTCAGCTCCTTTGTACCGATCATCATGGCCATGGGCGGCAATACCGGAATCCAGTCCTCCACGCTGATTATCCGCGGGCTGGCGGTGGGCTCATTCGATGAGCGCCGGCTCTTCCGTCTGCTCGGACGCGAACTGCTCACCGGCATGCTCATGGGCATCATCTGCGGCGGCATCATCGGCGTCTGGGCGCATCTGATTGTCGGCGCCGGCCATGTCATGCCCGCCGTCTATCTGGCATCCACTGTCGGACTGGCCCTCTTCTGCGCGATGATGTTTGCAGCCGCCTTCGGCGCCTTTGTGCCGCTGCTTCTCAATCGCTTCAGGGTGGACCCCGCCGTCGCGTCCGGCCCGTTTGTCACGGCCTCCAACGACGTCATTGCGCTGCTGATCTACTACGGCATCACCTTTCTGCTCATCGGCCTGCGGGTTGCATAGCGGGTTGGAAAACGCGGAGAATGAAACCCTGCCGTTCAATCTTTCTGAACCTGAACCCGGCCGCCTGAAACACCATGTCTATTCTGAAAACCAACGCCGTTCCGCTGTACTGGACCGACATATCCAACACCTCGCGCATCGTCACCTGGCTGACCGCACACGGCGGAAAACAATCCACGGCCATCAAAGGCGATCAGCGACGCAACAGCCGCTTCCGCGGACAGTATGACCTCTTCAGCACCAGTGAACTTCTCTATTACGACCGCGCCGACCGCGGTCTGCACATCGCCAAGGAATGCTGTCTGCTGACTCCCCGCACTGGATTCCGAACCGACTGGCGCGCCTGCGCCGCCGCCGGTTACATTGCCGCTCTGTTTGCCAAAACCACCCCGCGTGACGCCATCCAGCCCGACCGCTTTGCCTTCTTCGAAGAAATGCTCGGTCATGCCGAAACCTGCGGACACCACCCCGCCTTCCTGATCTGGTTCGATCTCCGCTTCGCCGCCTTCGAAGGGCAGCAGATACAGCTCGAAGAAACGTCATCAGGAGGCCGAAGACACACGAAAAAAAGCGGTGAGCATTCCGGGCGGCCCCCTCTCCCCCATCGATTTTCCGCCCGGCACGGAGGCCTCATTGATGCCGGCTATGCCCGTGAACACCGCATCCCCGCCGCTCCGCTCCCGCCCGATCTCCTGGCCCTGCTCCGCTCCTGGCAGACGGCCGCCACCCCCCGCCGCGTGCTCACCACACGAATCGACCCCGGACAGCTCGAACAGATCAACCGTCTGTTCGAACAGTTTGTCGCCTGGCAGTTTGACCTCCCTCCGCACGTCCGCCGCACCGCCGCCTCGATCCTGCGCAGCCCGTCCGCAGCCTGACCCGCCGCTTCCACTCGATTTCTCTTCCCAAAAAGTCGAGGTTTCGGTATGCATCGTCTCTATGAAACACACGGCTTTTTTTCTGCTTGTTCTCACCGCCGCGGCACTCGGTCCCGACCCTGCATCCGCCCAGGTGCGCGTCGTGAAGTCCGCGGATCGCAAACTGACGCTCGACATGTCCGGCCTGCGGGCCGCAGCCCATCCCGCCGCACAAACCTTTGCCCGGACACTGGAAAACGACCTGAAGCTCTCCGGCTGGTTTAAACCGCAGCGCGGCAGCGGCGAACTGCGGCTGATCGGCACGGCAGCGGTCACCGGCGACCGCCTCAAAGCCGTCTGTCAGGTCTATCGCCGCAGCGATCAGAACCGCCTGTTTTCGCGCAGCTATACCCTTAGCGCCGACCGCGCCCGCAAACTGGCGCACCGCGCGGCCGACGACCTGGTGCAGGACGTCACCGGCCACAAAGGCTTTGCCTCCGCACGGATCGCACTGGTCGGCAACCGCACCGGCGCCAAAGAACTCTATCTGTGCGATGCCGACGGCGGCGGGCTGATGCAGATCACACAGGACCGCAAAATTGTCGTCGGCCCCAACTGGGGTCCGCGCGGTGAAACCGTTGTGTTCACCTCGTATCTGCGCGGCTTTCCGGACGTCTACCGTGCCGATCTGCGCCGCGGGAAACGCGAACGGCTGGCGGCCTACGGCGGGCTCAACACCGGCGCGGCACTCTCGCCCGACGGAAAGAGTCTGGCACTGATCCTTTCCAAAGACGGCAATCCGGAACTCTATATCAAACAGCTGCGCAGCGGACGTATCACCCGCCTGACCCGCACCCCGCGCGCCACCGAGGCCAGCCCCTGCTGGTCCCCCGACGGCACCCGGCTCGTGTATGTCGCCGACTCCAGCGGATCGCCCCAGCTGTATGTCATCAGCCGCACCGGCGGCCGCCCGCAACGCATCAGCCGGCGCGGGACCGAAAATGTCGCTCCGGACTGGGGTCCCAACGGACTCATCGCCTGCGCCAGCCGCACCGGCGGCCGCTACGCCGTCGCCGTCATTCAGCCCGCCTCCGGACAAACCACCTATCTGCGCACCGACGGGGCCGATTATGAGGATCCCTCCTGGGCGCCCAACGGCCGCCACATCTTCGCCACGCGCACCGCCCGATATCAATCCGATCTCTACCTTCTTGACACAGTCAGCGACCCTCCGGTAGCTTTGCTGTCCGGTGGAGGCGAGTGGTTTTCGCCCGCCTGCTCGCCGTTGCCGTAAAACCAGAACCTGTTTCACAGAGAGGTCGAGTCATGATAAAAGCAAATTGGTCTTTATTCGCTGCCGCCGGTCTTCTTCTCATCGCAGCCCTGACGGGCGGATGCACCAGTTCGGACCTCAATCCAGCCGGCGTGTACGGCTCCGACGGCCTGGGCATGGACGGGGCCATTCCCGTGGGCGACCGCTTCACCGGCGGAACGGAATATCCCGGCATGTTCGATCCGGTTTTCTTTGCCTACGACAGCTCTCAGGTTTCGCCCGGCGAACGCGCCAAAGTCGAACGCGTAGCCGACTACCTCAAACAAAACGCGGAAACCGCCGTCATCATCGAGGGACACTGCGATGAACGCGGAAGCCGCGAATACAACCTGGCACTGGGTGAACGCCGGGCCCTGGCCGTCCGCAGCTATCTCGTTGGACTCGGCATTGCCGACAACCGCATTCAAACCAAAAGCTTCGGCGAGGAAATGCCGGCCGATCCCGGCCACGGCGAAGCGGCCTGGTCCGCCAACCGGCGTGCAGAATTCGTCCTTTACTACTGAACGCGGTCTTTCCGGAATGCGCTGACTGAGCATGCTGCAGAACGCAACGACTCTTCTCTCGATCGCAGAGCTGCCCATGGCTGAAGCCGGGCAGCTTTTACTCGTATCAGCCGCCGCCTTTGCAATCATTACACTGATTGCCAGCACCTACCGCTTCCACCGGATGATCGAATTCAGCGAAGACGAGCTCGATACGGTTGAGGACTGCAACAACTTTTTCTTTGTGCAGGTCACGCGCTATCTGAGCAAAATCAATCGGGTTTCCAACGGCTTCGGCCTCTTCATCGTTCGATTCACCACCGACGCCCCCGACCGGCGGGCGGTTCAGGAGGCAGTGCTGCGCCGGCTCAACAGCGTCATTCGAAACGCCGAAGACAAAGCCTGCCTGTTTCAGGAAGACTGCGCCGGCGCAGTGATTGATACGCCCGCCGACCGGGTGCAGCAGGTGGCCCGGCGACTGGCCCGGGATCTTCAAACCCAGTTCCAGGACGAACCCCGCGTGGTCTCCTGGCGGGCGGGCGCGGCCGCGTTCCCGATGCACGGACTGACCACCCGGGACATGATCGATTCCGCTGTAGATGCAATCGACAATGGCCTCCCGGAAAACGATCTGCCCCTGCGGATGGCTCCGGATCCCGAAAACAACGACGATACAGTACCGCAGGAAATCGGTGAACTGAGCAAAGAAGACAAAAGCTCTTCGCTCGATCCGCTCACCGGCGTACTCAAATCCAAATCCGTTCCCTCCTACATGCGCAAATATCTGTTTGAAATCCGCCGCAAAAAAGAACCCGCCGCCGTACTCTGCATCGGGATCAGCCGGATTGACCGGATCATCGAACTGCACGATGAGTCCGCCGGCGATGTGGTCATTGCCGGGGTCGCCGATCTGCTCAAAAACCTGACCCGCGACTGCGATCTGATCGGCCGCCTGACCCGCGACGCATTTCTGATTCTGGCACCCTGCAGCCTCGAGCAGGGCGAACTGATTGCCCGGCGCCTGCGAAACGCGGTTCAGCAGGCGGTATTTATGCATAACGGCCGCCGCATTAAAACCGCCGTCCGCATCGGCATCACCGCGCACCCCGAACACGGGCGCAATCTCCGCGATCTCTTCGGCGGCGCACACCGGGCCTTGGCCGTGCTTCGCGGCTGGGATACCGATGCCTGCCTGATCTATGATCCCCGGCAGCACGGGAATCTGAACGACCCTGTACCGGGACAGACATCATGAGAAGCCCCCCCATCCAGCTCGGGGTCAACATCGACCACGTCGCCACCCTCCGGCAGGCCCGCGGCACATCCTATCCCGACACACTGGAGGCGGCCGGTATCTGCGCCGCGGCCGGCGCCGCCAGCATCACCGTCCATCTCCGCGAAGACCGACGGCACATTCAGGACGCCGATGTCTACCGCCTCGCCGAACAGAGCCCGCTGCCCATCAATCTCGAAATGGCGGCCGCCGCTGAAATCGTTGAGATTGCGCTCGACGTTCAGCCGGCGGAAATCTGCCTCGTGCCCGAGAAACGGCAGGAACGGACCACCGAAGGCGGACTGGACGTCATCGACCGCTTCCAGTCCCTGAAGGAAACCGTCCGGCGGCTTCAGGACAACGGCTCCATCGTAAGCCTGTTCGTCGAACCGGACGAAAAGACAATCAACGCCTGCGCAAAAACCGGCGCCCGGGTGGTGGAACTCCACACCGGATCCTTCTGCGATGCCGCCGATGCGCAAACCGCCGCTGCACGGCTCAACGAACTGATTGCCGGAGCCGAACACGCGCATTCACTCGGCCTGCAGGTCAATGCCGGGCACGGCATTAACCTCGACAATATCGGGGACATCCTGCGCATTCCGCATCTCGACACCCTCAATATCGGCCACAGCATTGTCTCCCGGGCTGTTTTTGTCGGCCTCGAAACCGCTGTGCGCGAAATCATCCGGGTCCTTCAGGATGGCTAAACCGGCCCCGGCGCAGATCTACCGGACGCTGCTGGAGACATACGGCCCGCAAAACTGGTGGCCGGCCCGCACCCGCGCCGAAATGATGATCGGCGCGGTTCTCACACAAAACACCGCCTGGACCAATGTCGAAAAGGCTCTTTCCAACCTTCGGAAAAACCGGGCACTGAATTTCCGGGCATTGGAAACAGCCCCGCCCGCGCGCCTGGCCGCATGGATCCGTCCCGCCGGGTACTTCAATCAGAAAACGGTCTATCTCAAAGCACTGGCAGGACGGATCGAAAAGGATTTTGACGGCTCCCTTTCCCGGCTCTTCCGGCTCGACACGCCGGAACTTCGGAAAACCCTGCTGGCCGTCAAAGGGATCGGGCCCGAAACTGCCGACAGCATCCTGCTGTATGCCGCCAAACGGCCGGTCTTTGTCGTCGATGCCTATACGCGCCGGCTGCTGGCGCACTACGGATATGAAAAACAATCCCGCCTGCCGTACGACGCCGTCGCCGAATTTTTCACCGCCGCCCTGCCCGCCGACGTCCCGATGTACAACGAATTTCACGCACTGATCGTCCGCTGGGGAAAATCATCTGAAAAGCGGTCCTGAACTTGCTTCGGCTGAAAAACAACCGTCTGCATTAACTGTTGATCTTATGCGCATATGCGCATAAGCTAATAACATGAATTATCGACAGGCAAAAGAGAGGGCTAAAATTTTGAAGGTCATGGCGCATCCGATGCGCATTCTGATTGTCGAGGCGTTGCAAAAAACCGATTTGTGCGGGCGGGATCTGTGCGCGCTGGGAACCATCAACCAATCCAATGTATCTCGACACATCTCCATGCTCAAACGAGTCGGGATTATCAGTGATCGCCGCGATCGGGAACGTGTATTTTATCGTCTGGAAACGTCCTCCGTTCTCGACCTGCTGGAACCGGCAGCAGCCGCGGTGCGTTCGGACATGAAACGGCGAACACAGAGAACCAGGACCGTTTAGCATTTGCATTCGACGCAGAGCGGTCTGTTCTTTATTGTGCTGACCATGAAAACCGTATCGGCAGCGGAAATGCGCGAGCTCGACCGGCGCACGATGGAAGAATTCGGCACACCGGGCGAGGAACTGATGCGACGCGCCGGACAGGGCGTCGCGGAGGCCGTACTCGACCTGCCGGGTCTGCGCGGCGGAACCGGCGTGCTGATGATCGCCGGAACCGGCAACAACGGCGGCGATGTGTTCGCCGCCGCCGCCGACCTCTCGCAGACCGACCTCGATATCGAGGTCTGGATCTGCGGAACCCGCAGCAAACTCTCCGGGGATGCCGGGAGGCATCTCGACCGGATGATGCGCGCCGGAATTCTTCCGAAAGAACTGCACAGCGAAAACGATTTTGTCCCCAAAACCGATCCGGACCTGATTGTGGACGGTCTGCTCGGCACCGGTTCCAAAGGGGCTCCGCGCGGTTTGATGGGACCGCTTGTCGAATGGATCAATGCCGAAGCCCGATACGCCGCAATTCTTTCCATCGATCTTCCCTCCGGCATCGACGCCGACAGCGGCACGGCCGCCGGACCGGCGGTTCGCGCCGACCGGACTGTGACCATGGCGCTGCCGAAAACCGGCCTGATCCGGCCTGAAGCCCTTCCCTATGTCGGATCGCTCGACATCATCGATATCGGCATCCCGACGGATTTTGTCGCGGACACCCCTGGCTGCGCGGACGCCGAATACATCGACCGGTACGATCTGACGCTTCCCCGCCGGCCGCGCACCGGCCATAAAGGAACATTCGGACAGGCTCTGCTGATCGGCGGCTCCCCGGGAATGAGCGGGTCGATCGCCATGGCAGCGCGTGCGGCCCTGCGTTCCGGAGCGGGCCTTGTCAGCGTTCTGACGGCCGACGACGTCGTTCCGCTCGTCGCGCAGGCTGCCGGCCCCGAAGCCATGGTGCACGGATTTCCAAACCCCGGAACTGTTTCAATGGATTTTTCCAACCGTTGGAAAAACGTGACGGCCGTATGTGCGGGTCCCGGCCTCGGGCGGGATCCGGCCTTCGTTGAGCGGCTGCTGCAGGCCTGTCCGGTGCCGCTGATTCTTGACGCCGATGCGCTCTGCGTTTCGCCTGAGGTCCTCGCCGCCGCACGGAACCCGGTTATCCTGACGCCCCACCCGGGCGAGTTTGCAAAGCTCTTCGGAACGCCGGTGACCGATCGCTGGGCACAGGCCCGGGCGGCGGCGGAACAGACCGGCAACACGGTGGTTCTGAAAGGTGCCGGAACGGTGGTGGCCTGTCCGGGACGCATACCCGCCGTCAACCTGACCGGCAACCCCGGCATGGCAACCGGTGGATCGGGCGATGTACTGGCGGGATTGATTGCCGGGCTGGCAGCGCAGGGCCTGGATCCGTTCGATGCGGCGCGGACAGCGGTATATCTGCACGGACTGGCGGGGGATGTTGCGGCGACGGATCGGACCCGGCCGTGTATGCTGCCGACTGATCTGATCGAAGCGCTGCCGAATGCCTTCCGGATGCTGGGAGCACGATAACGCACTGCGCCGGGATCCAGCCGCCCGGCAGCGCTTCGGTCAGACCGTCCGCGCCCTGCCGAAGCAGGGGCATATCGCACTGTAAAAACAGGGTGCCGGCTCTGCGGATTGAATTCCGCGCCGATCCAACCGGGTCCGTTCCGTTGCAGAACGGCGCTCAGGAAAACGGGGCCGGACATGTCCGTTCAGCGGGCGAAAACGCCGGCTTTGGCCGTCGGGCGGTGTCCGTCAAAAAGGTGCGAATAGGCAAACAGGGCGATGCCGCGGCAGCCCGCTTTGCGGGCGGCGTCGATCTGCCGGCGGATTTCGGGCAGGCCGGCTTTGCAGTCGATGCCCATGACGAGCTGACGGGCTGTGCGGCGGGGTCCGAGCCGGCGGCGCATGGCATCCATCCGTTCGTCAAAAAGCGGGGCGGTGTAGTTCATCGGCACCAGCCAGTCCACCCAGCCTTCTTTGGCCCAGGCCGTACTGTGCTGGAAGGCCCGGTGATATCCCGCTTCAAAATCGGCCAGAACGCTGGCAGACACCACGGCCTGTTTGCCGCGGCGCGCTTTGAACACCTGCTGCAGGTCGAGCACGACCTGCGAGACCGCCGCGCGGCGGAACTGACTCCACTCCGCGCCGGTGATGTCGCGTCCGAAGCGGCGGCGCGCCATGGCGGTGGAGACCGGGTCGTATGAAAAGTCGGCATGGCGTTTCAGCTGCTCGGCGGAGGCGCCGGGATAGATTTCGCCGGCCACATCTTTGTAGTCGTAGGGGAAGCGGATGTAATCGAGATGCAGTCCTGCGAGCCGGTAATTTGCCAGCTCGCCGGCGAGCTGCATCAGGTGACGCCGCACGTTGGGATGCGCCGGGTTCACGAATGCGTACCAGCGGCTCGGGGCCTGCATGCGCCGGCCGGTGGAATCGACCATGAACCAGTCGGGATGCGCCGTCCAGAGCTGTCCGGCGGAGCGCGGCGGTGTTTCGCGACCGCGCCAGCCGGGCAGAACGTTGATATAGGCATGCAGGCGAATGCCCGCGCGCTGCGCCGCCAGCGACGCAGTGCGCAGCGGATCCCAGCCCGGGTTCCGCCCGGTGGCTGCTGCCGATTTGCCGGAAAGCTCAAAGGCCCACGGTTCGATCCGGCTGGGGTAAAACACGGTTGCGTTGCCGCGGATCTGGAAAAAGATGTCCGTAAATCCCGCCCGAACACAGTTGGCCACAATGGATTCGACCTCTGACGGGGCTTTGTAATCAAAGCGCGTTACCCAGATGGCGCGCACCTCCGCCGGACGGGGCGGCAGGCTGCCCGCCGGAAGCAGCGAGGGAACAGAAAACAACACCAGAAAAGCAGAAAAACGGATGATCCTCATACGCAGAGCTTACGGGATTTCATACGGCGGATGGAATCTTTTCCATACTGAAAATCAAGTCTGCACTGCAATCGGCTTTTTTTTTCGAAAAAAACCGGGTACCGTCACGACCATGGAACACACCGGTTCGTCTGACAAAAAGCCCCGGGAGGAAAATCCGCTGATCAGCATTCTGCTGAATGTGGTGATTCCGGTGATCATCCTGACCCAGCTCAGTAAAGAGCGCTTTCTGGGCCCGCTGTGGGGGCTGATCACCGCGCTGATTCTGCCGATCGGATACGGGATTCATACGCTGGTGCGCGACCGGCGGGCCGATTTCATCTCCCTGCTCGGCATTGTCAGCGTGCTGCTGACCGGCGTGTTCGGCATTCTGAAGCTGTCCCCCGAATGGATTGCCGTCAAAGAAGCCGCCGTGCCGCTGATCATCGGACTGGCGGTGGTGGCATCGCTCAAAACCCGCACTCCGCTGATCAAAAAAATTCTGATGAGCGAGCGGATTTTCAACGTGGAGCGCCTGCAGAACCGCCTGCGGGAAACCGGCAATGAAGAGCACTTTGAAAAGCGGCTGGTCGGCCTGACCTGGGGACTGGCCGCCTCGTTTTTTCTGTCGGCCGCCCTCAACTACGGCCTGGCGAAGATTGTATTGCAGAGTGAACCCGGCACCGAGGCGTTTACCGCCGAGATCGGACGCATGACCGGGCTCGGGTACGTGGTCGTCATGATCCCCAGCATGGCCGTCATGATCGCGGTTCTGATCGCACTGATCCGAACACTGACCGGCCTGACGGGCCTTCACATGGATGATCTGCTCGCCGAGCACCTGCAGGAAAAACAACCGGAGTCTTCGCATGACAATCCGTGACACAACCCGCCGGCAGTTTTTGAAATTTCAGCGCGATGAAATCACGGAGTTTCACATCTACCGTGCGCTGGCCGCATCCACCCGGGAGCCCGGCAACCGGGAGGTGCTCAACCGCATTGCCGACGATGAAAAACGCCATTACGACCAGCTTCGGCAGGCTACCGGCACCGACGTCAGACCCGATCGCCTGCGCCTTTGGGCCTATGTCTGGATTGCCCGTCTCTGCGGTCTGACGTTCAGCATCAAACTGATGGAAGCCGGCGAAGCAGACGCGCAGGAAAACTACGCCGATCACAAAGAGGAATTCGAGCCGGCGGCGCTGATGGCCCGCGAAGAAAACGACCATGAGCAGGAGCTGATCGGACTGCTTGATGAAGAGCGGCTGCGGTATACCGGCTCCATCGTGCTGGGTCTCAACGACGCGCTCGTCGAGCTGACCGGGGCCCTCGCCGGGCTCACCCTCGCCCTGCAGAACACGAAGCTCATCGCGCTGACGGGAGCCATCACCGGTATCGCCGCCGCCTTTTCCATGGCTGCCTCCGAATACCTTTCCACCAAAGCGGAGGAAACCGAAAAGCATCCGGTTAAGGCTTCGGTGTATACCGGCCTGGCGTACATTTTCACGGTTGTTATCCTGATTGCGCCTTACCTGATCTTCAGCAACTACCTCGTCTGTCTGCTCATCACGCTGGTGCTGGGCATCGGCATCATCGCGGCATTTAATTATTACATTGCCGTCGCCAAGGATCTCGATTTCCGGCACCGCTTCCTGGAAATGACCGGCCTGAGTCTCGGCGTCGCCGCCGTCAGTTTCCTGATCGGCTATCTGCTGCGCACGGCGACCGGCATCGAGGTCTGAATTTCCAGCCCCTGGAACCGTTTTTTTTGCACCGGGCGGCAGTTTTTGACTCCGCCGGCAATCCGCGCGACCTTCAGCCTGATTGATTCAGGTTATATGAGATTAACCTGAAAATATTCTTTCACCACTCGCTACGCTGGAGGGACCGCCGGGGAACCCCGAGAAGATGGCCAAGGTATCGTGTCCTGTATTTCTCTGTCCCGCTCGGATGTTTTGCCACTCCTTTGTCGTTGCCGTCCTGCCTGCCGCAGGACGGCCTTTTTCTATTTTTGATCGGTGAAGGTTCCCTCACCCGGGTTTTGCTGATCCGAACCGATATAATCCCAGCCGCCGTCGTGATAGTACCCGTAGCACCGCCCGTGTGTCGGCGAGGTGTAGTGCAGATCGAACCAGAAGGGAACATACCCGTCAGAATCCACAAAAAACCGGGCGCGATAGGGCTCGCGGGTCCAGTTCCATTCGGTAATCGCCGCGTTTGTTCCCGAATTGACCATCACGCTTCCGCTGTCAGTTCCATCCGGAACAATCTCTAAAACATTTCCGTCGATGGTCATTACAAGGCGATGAAGAACAGGATTTACGGTCCTGTTCGTATCCGGGGTATAGACCACCCGGTTCGCATGAAAAAATTCACGGGGTTCGCCCGATGCGATAAGATCAAGAGAACCGGCGGCTTCCGGCCGGTAATCAGAAAAGGCCTCCTCCCATCCCCCGCTGAGGTTGGTGGCGCTGTACACATACTGCCAGCTTGACGATGCGGTGCCCATGGACAGTCTGAGCCCTTCGATCGCCAGGGGGAGAGCTTCTACTTCCGGCAACAGATGATGGGTCTCTGCAAAATGCTGAGCGTTGGTTCCGTTGCGGGTAATAAAGGTATTGGTGATGATAATATCAACCAGCGGACGGTCATTGCCGCCAACCGCCACAGCGGCAATGTTGGAAACAACCTGCATTCCCTCTACAACGGAACCAAACACGGTATGTACGTCATCCAGCCAGGGTGTATGGGTGACCGTGATGAAAAACTGCCCGCCGTTGCTGTCGAAACCGGAGTTGGCCATGGAGACGATGCCGGGGCGGTCGTGTCGCAGCGCCGGGTCGAATTCATCCTCGAAGGTGTATCCGGGCCCGTCGGTTCCGTCCCCTTTCGGCGAACCGCACTGAATCATGAAGTTGCTGATCACACGGTGAAAAATAATTCCGTTGTAATACGGCTTCGTCGAAACAAAGGATGTTTGCGGATC
>CAZITJ010000002.1:57450-63211 GCA_964542135.1 uncultured Verrucomicrobiota bacterium | reverse complement strand
GAAAAATAATTCCGTTGTAATACGGCTTCGTCGAAACAAAGGATGTTTGCGGATCGATCCACGGGCGGGTCCCTTCGGCCAGACTCACAAAGTTCGCGACCGTTTGAGGAACGTTGGTGTAGTACAATTCAAAACAGACATCGCCTTTCGTTGTCTGCAGCGTGGCGTACAGACCGTCATGGGTTGGAGCCGCCGCCGAAAGAACCGGCAGCGCCGCCAACAGGATCAGCCGCAATTTGATGCGGTTTATTTTTTCTTTCATCGCAACCATCCCCCTGCAATTTCAGGACCGCGCCCCGAAGGATCGGGTTCATCCTACGGGGTTTGGAGTACTGCACCGGCGGAGGCGTTTGTGGCCATGGCGGCGTAGCGGGCGAGCCAGCCGGTTTTGATGCGCGGCTCGGGTCTGGTCCATGATTTTTTGCGCTCGGCGAGCTCCTCATCGGACACCTCGGCACGCAAGACGCGGTTGGGGATGTCGATTTCGATGAGGTCGCCTTCTTTGAGCAGACCGATCGGACCGCCTTCGGCCGCCTCGGGGGAAATATGGCCGATGCAGGCGCCGTGCGTTCCGCCGGAAAAGCGTCCGTCGGTGATGAGGGCAACTTTGTCGCCGAGATCCTGCCCCATGATGTAGGAGGTCGGGGCGAGCATTTCCTGCATGCCGGGGCCGCCTTTGGGGCCTTCGTAGCGAATGACGACGACGTCGCCCGCTTTGACCTTGCCCGCGAGGATTCCTTCGCAGGCATCCTCCTGCGATTCGAAGATGACCGCGGGGCCCTTATGGACGAGCATTTTGGGATCGACGCCGGCGGTTTTCACCACGGCGCCCTCCTCGGCGAGATTGCCGGTCAAAATGGAAAGCCCGCCTTCTTTGCTGTAGGCGTTTTCTATTTTGCGGATGCATTTTTCGTCTTTGGTTGCGGCGCCTGCGATGTTTTCGCCGAGCGTTTTGCCGGAAACCGTCGGGCAGTCGAGCCGGAGTGCGCCCTCGACCTTGCTGATTTCAGCAAGAATGGCGCTGATGCCGCCGGCATCGCGGACGTCTTCGATATGGTAGCTCGAAGACGGCGACACTTTGCAGATGTTGGGGGTGGTTTTGGAAAGCCGGTTGATGCGCTCGAGGTTGTATTCCACACCGGCTTCGCGGGCAATAGCGAGGGTGTGTAGAACGGTGTTGGTGGAGCCGCCCATGGCCATGTCGAGGACGAACGCGTTGTCGACGGAGGCTTCGGTGATGATGTCGCGCGGTTTGGGGCCGTCGGCCCGCGCCATTTCGACAATCCGTTCGGCGGAGGCCTTCCAGTGCGCGAGGCGGGCCTCTTCGGTGGCCAGCAGCGTGCCGTTGCCGGGCAGCGCCATACCGATGGCTTCGCACAGGCAGTTCATGGAGTTGGCGGTGAACATACCGGAACACGACCCCGCACTCGGGCAGGCGCTGCATTCGAGCTCGTTGAGTTCGTTTTCATCGATTTTACCGGCTTTATAGGCCGCAACGCCTTCGAAGACGCTGATGAGGTCGATGACGGTTCCGTCGGCTTTACGCCCGGCGGCCATGGGGCCGCCGCTGGCGAAGAGGGCGGGGATGTTGGTGCGCGCGGCGCCCATGAGCATGCCGGGAACAATCTTGTCGCAGTTCGGAATACAGATGATGGCGTCGAAACAATGTGCGTTCACCATGGTTTCAACGCTGTCGGCGATCAGCTCGCGGCTGGGCAGGGAATATTTCATGCCGGCGTGGCCCATGGCGATGCCGTCGCAAACGCCGATGACGTTGAATTCCCGCGGCGTACCGCCCGCTGCGCGAATGGCATCACAGATGATCCGGCCCACCTGATTGAGATGAACATGACCGGGAATCACTTCGTTGAAGGAGTTACAAACCCCGATAAACGGTTTGCTGATATCTTCGTCGGTCAGCCCGGTGGCATGCATCAGGCTGCGGTGCGGTGCACGTTCGATTCCCTTTTTGACTGTATCGCTTTTCATGGAGACCCTTTCCCGTTAAAAAATGATGGACTCGCTTTCCATTTCAGGTAGCTTGATCTGTTTTTACATCAAAACGAAAAGCATACGGCTCAAAACCGGATTATGAAGAAAATTTTTTATCTATCCCTTCTGACAGCTCTCTCTCTTGCGGCACAGGAACCGCCTGCCGGCCTGCCGACCATTACCGTGACCGCGTCGGCGCAGACACCGGAAACCGCGGCAATCCACGATGTGCTGCGCGCCGAGCCGGGCGTGGTGCTGAATACACAGGGCGGTTCGCAGAACGACCTGTCCATCCGGGGATCCTCCTTCAGCGGCGCCGGGCTCTCCCTCGGGGGGCTGACGCTGCGCAATCCGCAGACCGAACATTTTCACGCCGAGCTGCCGCTGCCGGCCACCCTGCTCTCGCGCCCCGACATCCGGACCGGGATCCGCAATCAGGGCGGGCATCTCGTCGGCACGGTTGATTTCGATCTTCTTCCGATCAACGGAGAAACGCAGATCGAAGCCGGCGTCGGGTCGCCCTCCCGCAACTGGCAAAGCACGCAGGTTCAGCACCTGTGGACCAACGGCATCGGCATCAGTCTCTTTGCCGGCCGCGAGTCCGCCGACCGTGTGGACTATGACGATAACGGTCTCGACCGTGCCTACGGCGGCGCACACCTCCAGTTTCACGATGAAGACACGCAGATGGATATCGTGGCCGCCCGCCAGCAGAAGGACTTCGGCGCGCGCGGCTATTACGGCGTAAGCGATACACTGGCTGCAAACGAAGAGACCGAAGACACGCTGCTGTTCGCCTCGGCGCTGCGGGGAGACCGGACCGCCGACTATGTTCGCGGCGGACTTGCCTGGCGACAGTTTCATGATGCGTATCAGCTGCCGGGAATCGGATATCGAAATCAGCACCGCTCGCGCGTCAGTTCCGCCTTTGCGGACGGGCGGACGCTCGAAGTCAACCAATGGGCGCTGGCGTGGCGGGCGGATATCGACGAGGAACACATGACGAGCAGCCAGCTCGGTGATTTCACCCGTACCGGCGGCGGCCTGTCCCTGCTGCCGCAGTGGCGGGGCCGCCGGCTGCAGATTACGGCCGGACTGCGCGGCGTGTTTTTCTCCGGTGAGTCCCCGTATGTTCTGCCGCAAACAGCGCTGAAATATCAGCTGACGGACGGGTTGAGCGCATTCGCCGCCTATACCGAAACCGTCCGCCGCCCGTCGTACACCGAGTTGAATTACAACTCTCCGGCAAGCCTCGGCCGGGCGGGGCTCAATCCCCAAACCGCCCGGCAGACCGAGATCGGCCTGACCGGGCTGCCGTCGGAAACCATGGACTGGACACTGACCGCCTTCCACCGGCGCTCCGCCCATACCATCGACTGGATCAAGGCCTCGCCGGCGGCGCGCTGGACCGCGACGGATATCGGCACACTGGATGTGTTCGGCGCACAGGCCCGGGCGGGCTGGTATCCGGCCCGGAATCTGGAAACACAGGCCGCCTGCACCTGGACCCGCAAAGATCAAACGGCGGAGGATACCGGCGGCTATGCATCGCGCTATGCACTGGATTACCCCGAATACCTGGCTCAGCTCTCGGTGCTGTGGAAGCCGCTGCGCATGCTTGAGATCGGAAGCGTGCAGTCTGTTCGCGTGCAGACCGGCAACCGGGTTCGCCGAAACGGCCGCACCGGCGTCGACGGCTCACTGGTCATCCGCTTTATTCCGCCGCAATGGAAACGCGCAAAGCTGTCGCTTCTGATCGACAATCTCTGGGATGACGACTTTCAGCCCTTCCCGGGTCAGCGTCCGCCGGGCCGCACCGTTTCCCTGGTTTTTTCTACGGATTTCTAACCGAAATTAAATGTCTGCACGGGTTGACTTATTTTCCCGTTCGCGTACAAATCGCGGCAGGTTCTTGAACAGATCGACCGTTTGCAGGTCACAGACTTTGAAGCATCCCGATGGGCGGGATGCTTTTTGTACAAATAAACCAACCAGGAGATGAAACGATGATGCCGTATGGATTCGATCACGGGTACGGGTACGACGCAGTTCCCGAACTCGACGTCCGGCAGATCAACCGGGGCCTGCGCTTCCTCGCGAAGAAGCTGGCCCGGAAAAATCGTCGGAAAAAGAAATAAGGCCCGTCAAAACAAAACGGCTCAAGGAGCCGCACATCCACTCTGTTGAAACAGCAGAAAGGAGAAACCCATGAACAGAAAACCCAAAACCAAAAGACGGAAAAGCCTGGCGCTGGCATTGGTGAAAAGCCGTGCAAAAAGCGACGGGTTTAACAGCCCGATGACGTGGTCTGTCGGCGGTTGCTGAGGCAACCGGTCTTCAGGCCCGTTACGGGCCGTTCCTGGTAATACGGAACCCCCGTATTCCCCCTTTCAGGGCAGCACGGACGTGCTGCCCTTTTTGTTGTTCCATTCTGTCATTCAATCCGTTCTCCGGCGGGTTTTTTTGTCACACCTCCGTTTCGGTATTTTTTATAAGGCGTTGTCATCAGGCAGGTTGCATTTCAGGCACAGTCGATGCTTTTGATCCAGCCGTCTGAAGCAGGGTGCTTCAGGCGGAACAAAGGAGGTGATTGACATGTTGTGGCCTACCAGACGAGATGAAGGCTATCCCGCCACATGGAATGCGGGACTGCTGCACCGGTCAATTGACGATCTCCTGGAAGATTTCTTCGGGGGATCGAGCGTGCAGCGTCAGGAGGGAGTTATCTCTCCGCGCTTCGAAGTATCCGAAACCGACGATTCGGTTGTGGTGGAAGCGGAACTGCCCGGCATGGATGAAAAGGATGTCCAGGTGACGCTGGAAAACGACATCCTCACCATCAAGGGAGAAAAAAAGAAAGAGGAGGAAACCAAAAAGAAAAACTACTACGTATCTGAACGGAGCTATGGAAGTTTTCAGCGTTCGCTGCGGCTCGGCTCCGGTGTGGATGCGGAAAAAGTTTCCGCCTCATTCAAGAAGGGGGTGCTCACCGTCACGGTTCCGAAATCGGAACCCGAAAAGAGCAAAACCCGCACCATCGACATCAAAAAGGGCTGACGAATTCCGCCCTGTGTGCGCCCGCCCGCGCGGCGGGCGTTTTTTTTGGTGCACCCGCCGGGAGTCGAACCCAGATCTACGGCTTCGGAGGCCGCTATTCTATCCATTGAACTACGGGTGCCTGAAAAGAGGAGAACGCTACCGATTCCGGCGAAAAAGGAAAACCCGAAACTCCATAAAAGTGCCGTTCAGTATATTACATTATGCGCATATGCGCATAATGTAATATAACGGTTTAAAAAAACGTCCCGCCGAAACGGGACGCTTTCTGCCACTCAGGACCGGCCTGTACTCAGGCACAGGATATGCGGCGAACAAGCAGGGCAATCAGGCTGCCGATTCCCAGCATCCCGATCGTCGCCGGTTCGGGAACCGCCGTGAAGGTCATCTCTTCGAGGTCAAAACTCGACGTAGCTTCAGATCCGGTCAGCACGATGGTATCTCCGGCGTTTACACGAATTGCAGATGTCGGAGTGTAAATATCAGATGTACCGCCAAATCCTGATACGCCGGTATATAGATCAATCGGCGTTTCCGTTCCGACAGTCAGATTGGCCCCATCAGTTGAATCGCTGCCAACACCACCCAAATCGATCGATACAAAATCAATAGCTGTATCAAACGAGATGGTTATCGCTTCGGTGGTTCCGTCGATTTGATCATCATCCACTCCGAAATCCCCGGAGTTTGAATTCAGATCGCCGCCGGTCCC
>CAZITJ010000002.1:56210-57350 GCA_964542135.1 uncultured Verrucomicrobiota bacterium | reverse complement strand
GATCATCATCCACTCCGAAATCCCCGGAGTTTGAATTCAGATCGCCGCCGGTCCCGACGACCGTCATTATGAAGTTGATACCCGAGTCGCTCAGCGCTATATCCACAGAATTGGTTCCGTCAAAGGTCCCGCCTTTTCCGGTGTAGTCATATGTAATTTCCGCAGACGCCAGCACGGCAACCGAGAAGGTCAGCAGTGTTATAATCCATGTCTTCATTTCTCTCCCCTGTTTTTTATTAACGTGCCCGAAGGGCATTGTTTTCAATGTTGGAAACCTCTCGAAGATTACTCCCCCCGAGCCGAATGTTAAGATTTTTTTATTAGATTCGCGTTAAATTTCCCACTCGCTGTACGGATTTTCTGCCAGCGCCGCGTTGGTATAGCGCCGGTCCAGAGAAACCTCTTTGCCCAGCCAGCCGGGTTTTTCGAACGCCTGATCTTCTGTTTTCAGCTCTACTTCAGCCAGAATCAGGCCCTTGTTCTTTCCGTCAAACTCATCAACTTCCCATTGCATCTCTCTGCAGACGAATGTGTAGCGCATTTTTGACACAATCCGCTCCCCGCACAGGCTGTTCAGTATGGCCTCGGCCTCCTGAACGGGAATTTCATACTCAAATTCCGGGCGCGAGAACCCCGTCGCCGGGCCTTTGATCGTCAAAAACCCTTTGCTGCCCATCTGCCGGACGCGTACGGTTGGCTGTGTGCAAAGATAGCCCTGCCGGCAGACGACGCCCCGCCCGGCCCGCACACGCCAGCGGTCATCGACCACCAGAAATTTGCGTTCAATTTCCTGCTTCATAGCACCTTCATACGAAGGTTCTATCATTTTTGCGCAGCAAAAAAAGATGCGTTGAAAGGATTTTTCCTTCGCGTTTCATGCATAGGCCTCCACCAGCGGTCCGAACATCCGCCACCGCCGGGAGCCCGGAATTTTCACAATGAGGCCAAATGAATCCGCCTTCTGTTTTTAACCGGATCACGCGGATGATCGCTGAACTCAAAGACGAGATCCGTTTCAATCCGCGTAATCAGCGGTTTATTTGCGTTGAGGCCCTGCGGGATCAGCGGGACGGCCATCCCGCTTCTATCATTTTTTTCGGAACATGACGAATGCTGCCGGATGCTTTTGCGAAACGGCTT
>CAZITJ010000002.1:26736-56110 GCA_964542135.1 uncultured Verrucomicrobiota bacterium | reverse complement strand
TATCATTTTTTTCGGAACATGACGAATGCTGCCGGATGCTTTTGCGAAACGGCTTTTGCGAAACGGCTTGGTTTTGCTTTATTTTTTCGACAGAGTCGAAAAAAAGAAAGGACGAAAATGAAACCTGCCTTGATTGTGGCGCTGGATGTCCCGAGCATTGCCGACCTGGAAAATACGCTCGAGCGCATGCCGGACTCCATCGAATGGTACAAAGTCGGCCTCGAACTTTTTTGCGCCGAAGGCCCCGCCGCGCTGGAACCTCTCAAGAAGCGTAACAAGAACATTTTCCTGGATCTGAAACTGCACGACATCCCGCGTACGGTGGCCAACGCCGTGAAGACCGCCGCCGGTCACGGGGTGAACCTGCTGACGGTCCATGCCTGCGGCGGGCGCGCCATGCTGCAGGCCGCCGCAGAGGCCGCCGCAGAATGCGGCCGGCCTCCCCGCCTGGTGGCGGTGACGACGCTGACGAGTCTGAATCAGGATGACTTTTCCGATCTCGGCATCGGACGGTCCGTGGCCGATCAGGCGCCGGCCCTTGGCGAGCTGGCGATTTCTTCCGGCATCGACGGCCTGGTGACCAGCGCTCATGAGGCGGGAACCTTGCGCGAACAGTTCCCGCAGGCTCTGTTGGTAACGCCCGGCATCCGCCTGCCCGGCGGAGAGGTCGGTGATCAGAAGCGGGTGGCCACGCCGGCCTTTGCGGTCGAACAGGGCTCCACCCATCTGGTGGTCGGGCGCCCCATCGTACAGGCGGCCGATCCGGCGGCGGCGACGGAAAAGATCCTGGCAGACATGAAAAAAGCCCCGTAAAAACGAGGCTTTTAAACTATTCCCTGCGGAAATAGTTCTGAAGCGGCAAAGGGCTATTTCTTTTCAGCCAGTGTCAGCTTCTTGCCGGACTCCATCCATTGCTGAAGCACAATCTTGCAGTATTTGCTTTTTGAGATGTGCATGGAATCCGCGCGGCGTTCCAGATCGTCCGCCATTTTTTTCGGCATGTTGATGCCGATGGTTTTGGTCCCTTTACCAATTGGGTTTGTTGCCATGAGATCCTCCTTGTTTCTGTAAGAGCGCACTTTAACGGAACATAAACATCGATTTCAATCATTTGTTTCAAAAAAAGCAAAAGCATTTGCTTCGGGTACTTTTTTAGAACCGCCTTTTCTTTTTTTATTAACAACATAAACGGTTTACGAATATCTTTTCGGAAAACGCGGCCATTTAATAGCGGTAGTGGTCGGGCTTAAACGGTCCGTGCTGCGGAACCCCGAGATATCGGGCCTGATTGCGGGTCAGTTTATCCAGTTTGGCGCCCAGCCGCCCGAGATGCAGCGCGGCGACTTCTTCATCCAGATGCTTCGGCAGTACGTAGACGCCGATCGGATACTGGTCTTCGGTTCCGTGTTTACTCCAGATATCCATCTGAGCCAGCACCTGATTGGTGAAGCTGTTGGACATCACAAAACTCGGATGCCCGGTGGCGCAGCCGAGGTTCACCAGCCGCCCTTCCGCCAGCAGCAGAATGCTGTTTCCTTTCGGGAAGGTCACCTTATCGACCTGCGGCTTGATAGGGGTCCATTTGTACTTGCGAATCTTCTCCACCTGAATTTCCGAATCAAAATGGCCGATATTACAGACAATCGCCTGATCTTTCATCTGCTTCATGTGGCGCTCGGTGATGACATCGCAGCAGCCGGTGGTCGTCACAAACACGTCGCCCAGTTTACAGGCCTCATCCATCGGCATCACCTCAAACCCGGCCATCGTGGCCTGCAGGGCGCAGATCGGATCGATTTCGGTAATGATTACACGGGCATTCTGACCCTGAAGCGACTGGGCGGACCCTTTGCCGACATCACCGTATCCGGCGATGACGGCAACCTTGCCGGAGAGCATCACATCGGTTGCGCGCATAATGGCATCCACCAGCGAGTGCCGGCATCCGTACACATTGTCGAACTTCGATTTCGTCACCGAATCGTTCACATTGATGGCCGGGAAGAGCAGTTCGCCCTTTTCAGCCAGCTGATAGAGGCGGTGCACGCCTGTGGTGGTCTCTTCGGTCACACCGCGGATATTCTTTGCGATCCGCGAAAAGCGGGCCGGGTCTTTCCGGAGTGATTTTTTCACCTGCGCCAGAAATATTTTTTCTTCCGGGCTGCCGGGTTTGCGATCCAGAATGGATGGATCGCTTTCTGCGGCCACACCCACCTGCACCATCATGGTGGCGTCGCCGCCGTCATCGAGAATCATGTTCGGGCCCCTGCCGCTGCCCCAGTCGAGAATGCGGTCGGTGTACTCCCAGTATTCTTCGAGCGACTCCCCTTTCACAGCGAACACCGGTGTACCGGTTTCAGCGATCGCTGCGGCGGCGTGATCCTGCGTCGAATAAATATTGCAGCTCGCCCAGCGAACCGTTGCGCCGAGAATCTGCAGGGTCTCAATCAGCATCGCCGTCTGGATCGTCATATGCAGCGACCCGGCGATGCGCGCCCCCTTCAGCGGCTTTTCCCCGCTGTACTTTTCGCGCAGTGCCATCAGCCCCGGCATCTCGTGTTCGGCCAGCGCCATTTCCCTGCGACCGAACGATGCCAGCGAAAGATCTTTCACCGCATAGTCGGTTTTCTTCTTCTTCGAAACTGCTTTTTTCTTCGCCATTGTCTTCACTCCGTTTAAGGAATGCCTTTGGCATTCCGATTTCTGGTTGTTTGAAACGGGTTGTTCGTTTTGGTCCCGTGTGTCCCGACTCGCCCCCATGAACAAATCGTCCTATACATCCTTCACGGCTACACTCATCAGCACGGAAAAAGCCGGCTCCGGACCGTCCAATGTTCGGAAAACATCAATTTTCAAGCCGGCATCCTTCAGCCAGCCGCGCAGTTCGCGCTCATCAAAGCCGAGCCACTGGTCAGCCCACTCATCGCGCGTCCACTCCTGGTCGTGCTGCGCCAGATCCAGCAGAACCAGCCGGCCGCCGGGCTTCAGGATGCGCGCCGCTTCCTTCAGCGCCCTCCCCGGCCGCGCCGCATGGTGCAGCACCTGCGAAACAAACACGGCATCCATACTGCCCGCCTTCAGAGGCAATTTCTCCAAATCGCCCTTCTGCACCGTCACGCGCCGCGACAGTCCGGCCTCTTTCGAGCGCTCCTGCACCACGCGCAGCATCTGCGCGGACAGATCCACCGCCGTCACCCGTTTCGCAAAACGCGCCAGCATCAGCGTCAAATCGCCCTCACCGCAGCCGATATCCGCGACCGCCTGACCGGAAAAACCGGCCGCCAGCGCCGCGGCCAGCGCCTGCCAGCCGCCGCCCGGCTGCGTCAGCGATCCGTAGCGTCCGGCAATCTCATCAAAAAATTCTGTGCTCTCCCGGCGACGCTGCTCCAGCACCTTATCGACCGCCGCGCGATCGCGGCTCGCAGCGGACAGGTCGGCCAGCTGCTCGCTCATCATCTGAGCAAAGGTTGGATCGCTGAACACGGGACCGCGGCGATAAAATACCGAGGTGCCGTCGCGACGGGTCTCCAGCAGACCGCTGTCGCGCAACGGCTTCAGGTGCCGGCTCACCGACGACTGCGGCATTTTCAGCGCGGTCACAATTTCGGCCACCGACAGCTCGGCAATCTCCACCGCCCGCAGGATCCGCAGACGCGCCTCATCGCCCAGCGCCTTGAACACCTTGAGAATATCAACCTGACTCATCGCTTTTATCCGTTTGTTCGGATAAAAGGATATTTACGCACAGAACGCAAGGTTTTTCGCCGACGGCGGAATTCCAAACATTGGAAAATGTCTGACCGCCAAGACACAAAGGCCCGAAGACAGCAGGCAGATAATGGATAGGGACGGCTGTCCCCAGCCGTCCGCAGTTTGTTGATGAACCTCTACAGAATCTCAAAGCATCACCAACGCAGTGCGACAGCATTTTTTAGGCAGAATAATTGAGGGCAAAATAATGGTTGTTCGCAGAAATTAATGGAAGATTTTTACCACCCACTCCCAGTGGTCCCCGAAAGATCGGGATAATAACGTTAGAGTACGTCAGAGCAACAGCCGAGTTTAAGATCAAATAAACGGAATCGAATCGGGGCGACGGACTCAGGCACAAACCCATTTGTGACTGTGTCCGCCACGCTGATTTCAGCCCTGTTACACATGGCTGCTGCCGCAGGCAACGCCGTTTATTTCCCGTTCAGCTCTCTATCCCTCGGAGCCCCTCCAGCGAGCTTGCAAGCGGGTGGTGAAGTCCCTGCTGTTCCACAAAAATATACGAAGAGCCGTTTTCTCTGTGTTGAAAATCAATTTGCGTCGCGTTGATTAGCGTTCATTCGCGGTCAAAAATCAGCCGGTTTTCGTTTTGTATTCAGCGGATTCTTCCGCGGCGCATCCCGTCGATTGAACAAAAGAGACCAGATGATGCCCTGATGTTGCTTCGCGTGATTTTGCCTCCGCAAAAATCTTACGGATGTCGAACTGACATTTTTCGGCCAGCTTACGTCGTGCGTTACGGACTTCCTCAACAATCGGGTCAGGCTTCATCCCCGCCTCCTTCCATCAGTTCTGTGGGCGTGCAAACAAGGGCGCAAGTGTACCCTTCGTTTGCGCAAATGGAATAGATTTTCTTCAACATGCGAGCATTTGCGATATGTTTGCAGTTCCACGTGAGCAGGAAGTCCATGCCGTGAACAGCGGCAACGGCGATATGCGCGGCATCGGTTGCCGCTTTCTGAGGAACCACCCCTTCTTTCAGAAGTTTTTCGGTCAAGGCTCCTGCCTCATCGGTTATCTTCAGTTCCTGAATGTCCGCAAGAATCTCCAGACGCCGCCGGGCGGCACCTGCATCGCCAATCCCTGCCTCATCCAGAACAAACTGTGAAATGTAAAGATCAAAGGACTGCCTCTGCTCCGCCCACCACTCATGAGTCAGCTCCTGATTCCCCGCAATCACTAAATCGCGGCTGGGCCGCGAGGCCAGATAGCTCGGAATCGTTGTTTCGATGTAAACTTTCGGTTTCATAGCGGTTTTTTCGCTTTCAGCGGCGGGTATCCCCATAAAAGAAGCTTTCACAGGGCAGGTCAGTTCATAGTTATTCGGCCTGCCCCGCAGTGAGCTGCGCTCTACTGCCGGGGTTTCCCTTTTTTGTGATTCTTGTGGCCATAAAAATTCTTCCGTGTGTTCAGTGTGTTCCGTGGTTAAAAATCAGTCGGTTTTCGTTTTGTATTCAGCGGGTTCTTCGGCAACGCAGAGGTTTTTGCGGTCGGACACAGATTTTCGGGAACAATCGCTATTATCCGGTCGGCAGTTTCTCAGTTTTGCCAGACGTTCTTCCCGGTGCTTGCGAAAATCTTCACAGATTCGCCCCAGATCGTAATTGAATTTGCGGGCATGCTCATCCCGAACTTTTCGTACTTCTTCAACAATCGGATCATCAAACATTGTTCATTCCCCCCAGTTCTTCGGGCGAGCATAGAGCCGGACAGGTAAAACCGCAAGATTCGACCACTAAAGGTTCTGTGTTTCCAGAAAAAACCTTTTTGTCACTTGCCGATGCAGAAGCGCGAGAAGATATGGTCGAGCAGTTCGTCGTGATAGACCCGGCCCGTCACCTGCCCCAAGGCTTCGAGTGCGGCGCGCAGATGCTCGGCGGCGGGCGCGGCGGCGGCCTCGCCGCCCGCCTCAATCTGAGTGCGAGCCGATACCAGTTCCGCCCGTGCCTGCTCAAGCAGGTTGCGGTGCCGCTCCGAGATCACCGCATGCGCCGGGGCACGGGAAACACCGCCGAGTTTGTCGGAAAGACCTTTTTTGAGTTCAGCAATTCCAATTCCGGAAATCAGTGATGTTTCCACGGCTTGGAAACCTGAAACCTGAAACTTGAAACGGGTATGGCGGAGATCGCACTTATTTAAAACGACAAGCGTCCGGGCGGGATTCAGCCTGGAGAGATGCTCTTTGTCCTCGTCGGAAAACGGCTGAGAGGAGTCGATGAGGTAAACAGCGATGTCGGCGGCGGCGGAATGCTCGCGGGCGCGGCGAACGCCTTCGCGTTCGATTTCGCATTCGGCTTCGCGCAGTCCGGCGGTATCCAGAATTCGAAGCGGAATGCCGTCGAGCACAACGGTCTCTTCGATAAAATCGCGGGTCGTGCCGGCTATGTCGGTGACGATGGCGCGCTCGGTGCCGAGCAGCGCGTTGAAGAGCGTGGACTTGCCCGCGTTGGGACGGCCCATAATCACCACCCGCGCACCCTCGCGCAGAAGCCGCCCCTCGTCCCAGGTGGCCAGCAGGGTTTCCAGGGTTTGGAAATTTTGATTCAGTTTTTTTCCAAGGGTTGGAAACACATCGCCGGGCAGTTCGTCCTCCACGAAGTCGAGCGTGGTTTCGATGTCGGCGGCCACCTCCATGAAGCCGTCGTAGAGCTGATTAAAACGGCGGCTCAGGCCGCCTTCGAGCTGTTCGACGGCTGCTTTGGCGGCGCGGTCGCTGCGCGCATGAATGAGGTCGGCGACGGCCTCGGCCTGCACGAGGTCGAGCTTGCCGTTTAAGAAAGCGCGGCGGGTAAACTCGCCCGGCTCGGCCGGGCGCGCACCGGCGTCGAGCACGCGGCGCAGGATTTTTTTAAGGACCACGGGACCGCCGTGGGCCTGAATCTCGACGGTGTCTTCGCCGGTATAACTTTTCGGTGCGCGGAAAATCAGGCAGAGCGCTTCGTCAAGTTCAGCGCCATCGGCATCCACAACCCGGCCATGCAGAAAGGTTCCGCCCCGGGCCTGCGATGGCTTCAACGCGTGCGCGGAGCGCCCGCTCCACCCCTGGAAAATTTCGTCGGCGAGGTTCCACACCCTGGAACCGCTGATGCGCACGATACCGACACCGCCCTGTCCGGGCGGTGTGGCAATGGCGGCAATGAGGTCGTTGCGGCTCATGAGAACACGTTTGTTACAGTCCGAACTGATCCCGCACGAACCGGATTTTGCGCAGATGATGCGGTGCACCGCCGCCTTCGTGTTCGGCGAACGGATAAACCGCCATTTCTTTGGGGGCGGTGATCTTGTTACAGGCCGCATAGGCGCAGTCCGGCGGGCAGACCGGATCCTTGAGTCCGCAGGACACCAGGGTCGGACAGGTGATGTTCGGCGCGTGATTCAGGTTGTCGAAATAACTCAGTGCCCGGCAAACGAGATCATGCCGGTCCGGGAACGTGCGCAGATAATCGGCGATGCCGGCCGCGCCGCCCGCGCGACGGAATATGCGTTCATTCATCCAGCAGTTGCTGGGCACATCGGCGAGGCACAGCGCAACCGATCGGTCCAGCGCGGCCATGCCCAGCGCCATGCCTCCGCCCTGACTGCCGCCGGCCACAGCGATCCGTCCGTTGTCGATTGCTTCGGTTTCCCGGGCCAGCCGAATGGCGCGCAGGCAGTCGGTCCAGGTGCAGAACAGATAGCTGTTCGGCAGATCAGTGATACCGAGCGTCCACCAGCCGTTCTGAATATGGCCGTCAAAGCCGGTGTTCGAGCCGGTCTGTCCGCGCTGCATACGGAAATCGCATGAAATGACCGCACAGCCGGTCAGAATCCACGAGGCAAAATCGGAGGCTTCGCCGCGGTTTCCGCCGGCACCGTGAAAATGAATCACCACGGGCACGGGCTCCTGTCTGGCCGCGGGCGGCAGCAGCAGCCAGGTATGGATCGGCGTTCCGTCGAGTCCTTCGAAGGTCAGATCACACACCTCCATGTTCGGCACGGGATAATCGACGACCCCGCCCTGCACGCTCAGCGGAAGCGATTCACAGCGCGCCAGCGCCTCCTCCCAGAACGCCTCGAAATCCGGCTGTTTGGTTTGTGCAACATCCAGAGCCTCATATCCGGCGATCTGTTCATCAAGCTGCTGCATGGCTTTGTCCTTTCCTTTGGAGCGGCGGCAAAATAGAATTCACCGCATGAAAGCAAAACAGGCAGACGGCTTCGAGCGGAATAGTGGATTAATCAATCAGCAAAAAAAAACAGTTGAGCAGGATCGTCCACGACTGCCCCCGGTCCTCGTTTTCGTATGCCTTTTCGCGTCCGGCCTGTTTCAGACTCAACCGGCCGTCGCGGAATCCCCCGGACCGACGCCGCCGGCTGCGGACCGCCCGCTTGTTTATCAGATTCCGATTGAAGATGCGATTGAACCCGCACTGCTCTACGTGATCCGGCGCGGTATCACCGAAGCCGAGGCGCAGCAGGCCGATGCCATCATTTTCTCCATGGATACACCCGGCGGCCGCGTGGACGTTACCCGCGACATTCTGGAAATCATCCGCGAAACCGGGATTCCGGTCTATACGTTCGTCGAGCGCGATGCCTACTCGGCGGGGGCCATCATCGCGCTGGCCACGCCGACCATCTACATGGCTCCCGGAAGCGTGATCGGCGCCGCCACCCCCATTATGATGAGCCCCGGCGGCGGCGTGCAGGATCTCAACGAAGACGTCAGCGAAAAAATGAAGTCCGGCGTGGCCGCCATGGTGCGTGCCGCGGCTGAACAGGGCGGCCACGACCCCGAACTGGCCGAAGCGATGGTGCGCCGCGAGGCGGAATACAGCGTCGGAACCAACGTCATCAGCAAGGCGGGCGAACTGCTGACGCTCACCGCGTCGGAGGCCGAAGGAATTCTTTCGGCGGGAACGGTTGCCGATGTTCCCGCCCTGCTCGAAAAGGTCGGACTGGCCGGCGCCGACATCCGCGCTCTGGAGATCACGCCTGCGGAACAGATTGCGCGCCTGATTGCCGCCATGGCACCGATTCTGCTGATGGTCGGTCTCGGCGGCATCTGGATTGAAATTAAAACGCCCGGCCTGGGGCTTCCCGGCATTCTCGGCGCCGCGGCGCTGGTGCTGTTCTTTTTCGGTCATCACATTGCCGGGCTGGCGGGCATGGAGGATGTGCTGCTCTTTATCATCGGCTTCGCGCTGCTCTTTACCGAGGTGTTTATCACCCCCGGCTTCGGGGTGCTGGGCATCAGCGGGGTCGCACTGATTCTGTTTGCACTGCTCAATGCCATGAGCTGGCAGCTTCCCGGCGAAATGCTGCCGAGCCTGTCCGGAAGCGGAGCCACATTGCAGGCTGCCATCGGAAAACTGGCCGCCGGACTGACCGGATCGGTCGGGGTCGCGATCCTCGCCGGAAAATATCTGCCGCGGTCCAGAGCGGTGCGGCCGCTCGTGCTCGGACAGAACACGGAACGGGCACAGGGGTTCAGTGCCTCGCATGACCACAGCGATCTGCTGGGCCGAGAGGGAACGGCCGAAATGAATCTGCACCCGTCCGGCCGGGCGCTGATCGACGGAGAGCGTGTAAACGTCATTTCCCGCGGGGAATTCATTGAAAAAGGCACGGCCGTGCGGATCTGCGAGGTGCACGGAAGCCGCATCCTGGTTGAAAAAGCCTGACCGACGCAGCGCTGACCCCTGCGGTTTGCACATTTCCCATACCTGCGCAAGTGCGGGAATCGAGCCAACGCTCTTCAGGACGCTGTACACGGTCATCTGCATTCCCATACATGTACATGTGCGGGAATAAGAACCGAAATGCTGTTGATTTTTGTCAGGAGCTTTTCTCCCATACATGTGCATGTGTGGGAATGAAACACGCTCAGAACGATCAGTATTTTCACAGCCGTCGATAAAACGGCTGCGGGTCCTTTTTACATTGCGCTGGTTTTCCTGCGGCTCAGGCGTCCGGCCCGGGATCGGCAGACAGGGATGCCCGGCTTACGATGCTTGTTTTCCAGCACGGAGCTGCCCGCAGGCCGCCTGCAGGCCGGATCCTCTGGAGTTGCGCAGCGTGGTGTTGATGCCCGCTTTTTCCAGGGTTCGGAAAAACATCCGAACCGTCGCGTCATCCGGACGCTCGCCGTCGAACTCCGCCACCGGACTGAGCGGAATCAGGTTCACGCGGCAGGGGAAGCGGCTCAGGCGGCGGACGAGCTCGCGCGCCTGCTCCGGCGAATCGTTGATGTCGCGAATCAGCGTGTACTCAAAGGTGATGATGCGTCGGGTTGTCGCGGTATACTCCGCGCAGGTGTCGAGAAGTTCCTCCAGCGGCCAGGTTTCGTTGACGGGCATGAGTTCCGACCGCACATCGCTGTCGGGCGCGTGCAGGGAAACAGACAGTTCCACCTGCAGCCCCTCCCCGGCAAAGCGCTGAATGCCGGGCACGACGCCGCAGGTACTGACGGTGATTTTACGCGCACCTATATTCAGCCCGCCCGAATGGTTCATGATGCGGATGGATTTCATCACCTCGTCGTAGTTATCGAACGGCTCGCCAATCCCCATAAAAACCACGTTGTTCGGACGCTCGCCCAGCTCGCGGATCACCTCCATCACCTCGCCAATAATTTCGCCAGCGGTCAGGTTGCGGATGACGCCTTTCTGTCCGCTGGCGCAAAACGCGCAGCCGTACACACAGCCAACCTGAGAAGAAACACAAACGGTATTCGTGCCGCGCCTCGGCGCGGGAATAATCACCGTTTCAATCATCTCGTTGTCGGCGAGCCTGAAGAGCAGCTTCTGCGTTTCACCTTTCGCACCGCGGACGTCGAGTTTTTCCAACGGGTGGAGATCGACGTGTTCGGCCAGCAGGCCGCGAAAAGCCGCGGGCAGGTTTTTCATTTCATTGAACGCACAGACCTGTTTGTCGTAGAGCCAGTTCCAGATCTGTTTGGCACGGAAAGCGGGCTGGCCCAGCTTTTTACAGAGCGCCTCCATCTCTTCCGGCAGCAATCCGTATATAGACGGGTTCATTGTTCAACCGGCTCCGGTTGCATTCGAGCAATCAACGCTGCAGTTCATCGGCGATTTGCACGGCGCGACCGATGTAGGCGGACGGCGTCATTTCGAGCAGACGGGCTTTGTCCGTCTCGGGAAGCTCAAGGCTCTTGATAAAGTCGTGGATCGCCGCCTGATCTATTCTCTTTCCGCGGGTCAGTTCTTTGAGCTTTTCGTAGGGCTTTTCGATGCCCGCCTTGCGCATCACCGTCTGAATCGGTTCGGCGAGCACCTCCCACGCCGCGTCGAGATCGGCGGCGAGTTTTTCCTCGTTGAGTTCGAGCTTGCCGAGGCCCTTGCGTGTTGATTTGCAGGCCAGCAGAGCGTAGCCGAAGGCGACCCCCATGTTGCGCAGAACCGTGGAGTCGGTCAGATCGCGCTGCAGTCGCGAAACCGGCAGTTTTTCGGACAGGTGCCGCAGGACGGCATTGGCGAGCCCGAGGTTGCCCTCGGAATTTTCAAAATCAATCGGATTGACCTTATGCGGCATAGTGGACGAGCCCACCTCTCCCTGCACCGTCTTCTGCCGGAAGCAGGCGAACGAAATATAGGTCCAGATGTCGCGGTCGAGGTCGAGCAGAACGGTGTTGAAGCGCGCGAGGGAATCGAACAGTTCCGCCATATAGTCATGCGGCTCAATCTGCGTGGTAAAGGCGTTCTGCACGAGGCCGAGATCCTGTTCGATCACCCGGTTGGCAAGCGCCGGCCAGTCGACGTCCGGATACGCAGCGAGGTGTGCATTGTACGCACCGACCGCACCGTTCAGTTTGCCGCGGATTTCCAGTGTATGGAACCCCTGTGCCGCGCGCCGCAGACGGTCGGCAAACACGGCCAGTTCTTTGCCGACGGTCGTCGGGGACGCCGTCTGTCCGTGCGTGCGGGCCAGCAGCGGAACGGCCTTCCACGCCCCGGCTTTGGTGCTCAGGTCGCTGATCAGCTTCTGCTGCTCGTCCGCCAGGATGTCGCGCCCCTGTTTGAGCATCAGCGCGTGAGACAGGTTGTTGATGTCTTCGGAGGTGCAGGCGAAGTGGATGAATTCGCTGCAGTCTTCGAGCGAAGTGCCGGCTGTTTTCTGCTTCAGATAATATTCGACGGCTTTGACGTCGTGATTGGTGGTTTTTTCGATTTCTTTGACTGCCAGTGCGTCGTCCGGCGAGAAGCCGACAGCGAGGGCATCGAGCTGCAGCGCCTCCTCCCGGGTCAGTGCGCGGCATTCGGGAATGGCCGGCTCGGCGCACAGCGCTTTCAGCCAGAGAACTTCCACCAGAACCCGGCAGCGGATCAGTGCGTATTCCGAAAACGCGTTCTGCAGGTCTGCCACGTTCGATTCATAGCGTCCGTCGAGCGGACTGAGTGCGGTTATTGACATACGGTTTCCTCCAAAGGGCTTCAAAATATCCCGCTCTGCGCTTCATGACAACGGTTTTTCCCCGCCTGAATTTTTCCGTCGTTTGGCATTTGTAAGCGCCGGACCGTTTCTCTAAGCTTCGCGGCAGCATGTGAAAGGAAGTCCATGACCTATCGACGTATTCTGCTTAAACTCAGCGGAGAGGCTCTTCAAAACCGGGAAACCGGTCAAAGTCACGATCCCGCCATTCTCGGCACCATTGCAAAACAGTTTAAACAGCTCCTCGACGAAGGGGCTGAAATCGCTGTGGTGGTGGGCGGCGGAAACATTTTCCGCGGATTGACCGGTGCACAGTGCGGAACCGATCGCACGACCGGTGATTTCATGGGCATGCTGGCCACGGTGATTAATGCCATGGCCATTCAGTCCGCTCTGGAGAATGCCGGCATTCAGACCCGCGTAATGACCGCCATCCATATGCCGGAAGTGGCCGAACCCTTTATCCGCCGCAAAGCGGTGCGCCATCTTGAAAAGGGCCGTGTGGTGATTTTCGGCGCCGGCACCGGAAACCCTTATTTCACCACGGACAGCGCCGCCGCGCTGCGCGCCTCGGAAATCAATGCCGATGTATTGATGAAAGCCACGAAAGTGGACGGCGTATACGATGCGGATCCGATGACGAACCGTGATGCGGTTCGCTACGAAACGGTCACCTATCAGGACGCGCTGAGCAAACAGCTCAAAGTGATGGATGCGGCCGCCTTTTCGCTCTGCATGGAAAACGACATTCCGATTGTGGTGTTCAACTTTTTCAAGGAGGGTGAAATCCTGCGCGTATTCCGCGGTGAAAATGCCGGGACACGGGTCGGTCACTGAGTCGGCCAAAGGCCGGACATTCTGACTCCGAAGCGCGACATTCGGATTTTTAAGGCCGGTACATTTACATTTAAACAGGATTTAGATAATCAGCGTTTAAGAAATCAACCGACGAAGGAGGGGTATTATGGAAAACAGCACGGACGTTCTTCTGTCTGCTGAAGAAAAAATGGACAAGGCGGTCGAGTTTCTGCACCAGGAACTCAACGGCCTGCGCACGGGCAAAGCCAGCCCGAGTCTGGTGGATCATATCACCGTGGACTACTACGGCACGGCCAGCCGCCTGCGCGACATCGCCAACATCTCGACCCCGGAGCCGCGGCTGATTGTCATCAGTCCGTTCGACCCCTCATCGCTCGGTGCCATCGAAAAAGCGATTACGGCCGCCAATATCGGCATCACACCGATGAACGACGGCCGGCTGATCCGCGTTCCGATTCCGGAACTGAGTGAAGAGCGGCGCAAAGAGCTGGGGAAAGTGGCCGGACGAACCACCGAGGAACAGCGTGTGGCCGTGCGCAATATCCGCCGGGAAGCCAACGATCAGCTCAAAGCGCTCGAAAAGAAAAGTGCTATCACGGAAGATGATCTGTCCGAGGGCCTGGATGAAATCCAGAAACTGACCGACGAGCACATCAAAAAAATGGATGACATGCTCGCTGAGAAGGAAAAGGAAGTGATGGACGTGTAGGGAGAAGGAGGAAACTTGAAATTTGAAACTTGAAGGGTTTTCAGGTTTCAGGTTTCACATTTCATGAAAAAAATCCTCATAGGAATCAGCGGCGGAATTGCGGTGTACAAAGCCGCCTCCGTTGTCAGTGCGCTGAAACAGGCCGGTCATGATGTGCAGGTGGCCATGACCCCGGCCGCCTGCCGGTTTGTCGCGCCGCTCACCTTTGCCGCGCTCTCGCAGAAAGAGGTGCGCACCGAACTGTTCCCGGAACACCCGACCTCGGACAAAGGGCAGCTCTACCCGCACCTCTACCCCGCCGTCGAAGCCGATCTGTTCGCCGTGCTGCCCGCCACGGCCGACCTTATCGCCAAACTGGCGCACGGCTTCGGCGACGACATTGTCAGCGCGGCCGCGCTGTCACTGAAGAGCGACTGCATCAAACTCTTCTGTCCGGCCATGAATGCGCAGATGTGGGCCAACGAAGCCGTGCTCGAAAACGTCCAGACCCTGGAACGACGCAACTGGCAGCGCATCGGTCCCGACGAAGGCCGCATGGCCTGCGGCACCACCGGCGCGGGCCGCATGAGCGAACCCGAAGCCATTTT
The DNA here is from genome assembly GCA_964542135.1 of uncultured Verrucomicrobiota bacterium. GTDB lineage: Bacteria > Verrucomicrobiota > Kiritimatiellia > Kiritimatiellales > Tichowtungiaceae > Tichowtungia. Next base: position 41,794 of record CAZITJ010000002.1, on the reverse strand, counting down.
GGAAGCCATTCAATCCTGTTTGTAACCGCAAAAGAACGCAAGGAGCGCAAAGATCTGCACATGATCCAGCTTCGTTCTTTGCGGTCTTTCGCGGTTAATTAAACCCTATGAATCTGAAAAATAAAAAAGTTTTAATCCTGTCCGGTCCGACACACGAATACCTCGACCCGGTTCGTTTTATCGGCAACGCCAGCTCCGGGAAAATGGGCAAGGCGCTGGCTGAAGAAGCGGTTTTCCAAGGCTTGGAAATCGACTTTATCTCCGGCCCCGTTCCGAAAGCAAATCTCCCCGATGTCGATACAACGCCCTCGTCACATCCCGGCTGCAGCCAAGCGAACGCGTCGAGGGCGTCGCGTCTACACGTGGAGAAAGTCACTTCAGCGCAAGAAATGCTGGCCGCCGCGCAGGAACAATTTGCCGAAGCGGACATCATGATCTTCGCCGCTGCGGTCGCCGATTTCCAACCCCTGGAAAAATCCGCCGAAAAACTTCCAACGGCTGGAACCGGCCTGACCCTTGAATTGAAACCGACCCCGGACATCGCGGCGACACTCTGCGCGAAGAAACGGACCGGTCAAACCGCCATCGGGTTTGCGCTGCAGACCCACGACGGCGAGGCGCGGGCACGCGCCAAGCTGACCGCCAAAGGGCTCGACGGAATCGTGCTGAACACGCCGGCTTCGCTCGGCGCCGACACCGGCGCCTTCACGTGGATTGATTTCCACACATTGGAAAACTGGGGCGTTCTCACCAAAGCCGATTGCGCCCGGCGCATTCTGGACCGGGCGCTTCGCTGAGCGCTCAGCTTCCGGACAGATCGGGACGCCGCGCAGCGGTGCGCTGTTGCGCCTGCCGCCGCCGCCAGGCGGCAACGGCGGCGTGATCGCCGCTGAGCAGCTCAGCGGGAACGCTCATGCCGCGGAATTCGGCCGGGCGAGTGTACTGCGGACCTTCCAGAAGCGGCTCGCTGAAGGATTCGCTCTCGGTCGCGCCCTCGCCGCCCAGCGCGCCGGGCAGCAGGCGAACCACGGCATCAATCACCACGGCGGCGGGCAGCACGCCGTTGGTCAGCACGTAGTCGCCGATGGAAATCTCGTCATCGATCAGCGTTGTTCGAATGCGCTCATCCACGCCCTCATAATGTCCGCAGACAAAAATCAGATGCGCTTCGGCGGACAGCTCGCGGGCTTTGGCCTGCGTGAAGGGCGCGCCCTGCGGGCACATCAGGATCACGCGGGCCTGTTCACTGCGGAGCGATTCGACGGCTTTAAAAACCGGCTCGGGTTTCATGACCATGCCGGGGCCGCCGCCGAAGGGACGGTCGTCGGTGGTGCGGTGCTTATCGTCCGTGTAGTCGCGCAGATTGACCGGGTTGAACGCCGCGAGCCCGGCCTGCACAGCGCGTTTCATCATGCTCTGACCGAGAAAGCCGGCGAGCATCTCCGGGAAAAGGGTGATGATATCAATACGCATGGGATGTTGGAGTATCGGAGTATGGGAGTATTGAAAAGAAAAAAGCGCCTCGCAACGCAAGACGCTTCAGCTCTGGAACATCAGGAATCCACCATTCCCTTACTCCACAATTCCGGTTTTTTATTCGACCACTTCGAGGACCGCGCGGCGGCCGTCGCGGGCGGCAATCGCCCCGAGGAGTGTGCGCAGGGCACCGACGGTTTTGCCGCTGCGTCCGATGACTTTGCCGACATCTTTTTTATGGCAGCGCAGTTCATAGACCAGGCTTTTTTCGCCTTTGACTTCGGTAACCCGGACGTGGCGGGGATGATCCACCAGGGCGGTGATCATCTGCTTCACAAGTTTTTTCATGCCTCAGCCCTCCTTTTTCTCGGGGGCAGACGCATTTTCTTCGGCCGGCGTTTCGTCCGCCGGAGCCTCCGGCTCGTCCGCCGTTTCCCCGCTCGGAGCCGCTTCTTCTTTTGCCTTTTCGGCGTTGGGTTCCTCTTCAGCGGCGGGGGCCGGTTCGTCTTTGACCGACTCAGCGGGTTCAGGTGTTTCGGCTGCGGCGGCCGGGGGCGTTTCGACCGCGGCGGCGGGCGCTTTGGGTGCGGGGGCGGATCCATAGGGAACGCCCTGTCCGGCGCGGGCCTTTTTCACCAGGCTTTTGGCGGTGGCCGAAAGAGCGGCGCCGTTGCCGAGCCAGTAGTCAACGCGCTCCAGATTCACGCTGAAATGATCGGATTTCTGTTTGGGGTCGTACCAGCCGAGAATTTCGAGGAAGCGGCCGGTGGTCGCGAAACGGGAATCGGCCGCAACCAGGCGATAGAACGGTTTGTTGCGGGTTCCCATTCGACGCAGTCGTATTTTTGTTGCCATAGGTATATCTTCTCCAGTCCAGGTTGGCGGACATTCTTTTTGTCCGCGAAAAAAGAGGGAACTGTCTATCGGATTTACCCTCCTGCATCAACCTTTTTTCCGGTTTTTCCAACTTTATGCGCCTGTTGTGTAATCAGCTTATGCGCATATGCGCATAAGCTAATCTATTAACAGGCCTCAAAACAATTCGGCAAACGGGAATCCGATCATGGGAGCTTATGCCTGCGCCAGCAGGGCGGCGGTGACATCGAAGCAGCGCAGCAGGCGATCGGTTTTGACGGGAAGGATGTCGAGGAACTGATCCAGAATGCCGCGCTCGCGCACGAGGCGGCGGGTGGCGCTGTAGCTGAGGTCGTGCATCCAGCTTAATTGAAGGATAAAGCGGTCGGCCATACTGTTCATGCAGCTGTAGTCAATGGTGTCGCCGCGCTCAAACTGATCGAGCACGGCCTCGGTCGGCGGGCCGTGCAGGTCGATGTTCATCATGATTTCGGGATGGTCGTCGATTTTTCCGCTGTGCAGGGTGTCCCAGCAGACATGGAAAATATCCAGCCGGTCGGCGTCGCGGATGAGGCGCAGGTGGTTTTCTTCATGCGCGCTGAGCACGCGCGGAAGCTCTTTTTTGTTGTGATGCTGCACGGCGTGCAGAATGAGGGCGCGAGGCTCATCGGCGACGCCGGCGAGCAGACCCTCTTTTTCCAATGTCCGGGAACCGAGATCGCCGTGATCGACGGAGTCGCCGTCTGCAAACGTGCGATACTGCTGAAACTGCGGGAAGCGGGCGATGTCGTGGAACAGCCCGACGGCTTCGGTGAGGCAGATCTCTGCCTGCGGCCAGCCGGTCCCCTGTGCAATGGCGCGGGCATCGGCGGCCACGCGCATTGTGTGCTCCAGCTTGAGCTGATGGAGCGGATGAAGCGCCCCGTCGCTGCGGTAGCGGTCCACATACGCGCAGAAGCGCTCGGTGAGCTGTTCGAGCGTCGCGGGGGTCATGGCATCAGTAGACCAGCAGGCCGAGAAGGATCAGGCCGATTCCGGCGAGGGCTTTGAGCACCCCGCCGGCGCGCAGACCGGCATCGGTTTGAGCGGCAACCAGCGTAATGCGCCGGAACCACCAGGGAGCCAGCAGCAGCAGCATGCCGAAGACAATCCAGAGATAGGCCAGCACGGTGACCACTAAACGCGCCTGCGACGGATGCCAGCGCGCGATATCGAGCACGGTTCCGGCCAGCAGAAGCAGGAAGCCGCCCAGTGCGCGCGGACTGAGCAGTTCATCCAGATAGGTGATGCACAGCCAGATCGCCAGCGGCGTCAGCCAGAACAGATGCGTTTTCAGCACATCGAGCGACCCCAGATGCATCTGATTGAGCTCGAGCGCCGCCCAGGTCAGATCGATGGCCGCCAGGATGCGGCCGGGCCAGACGCTGCGCGGGAAAGACTGCATCCAGGCGCGCATCGAACCCGGGTTCCGTGCCGCGGCGAGCCCGCCGCCCAGCGCGGCCAGTCCGATGGCGACCGCCGTGATTGAAAGTGCCGTCATTGGGTTTCCTTCCGAAAGAGCTTGATAAAACAGGCACATCAAATAGATTTTCCCGAACAATTTCCACCTGAAACGGAAAAAAACAACACAAGGAGCAGAAATCATGGGAAACAAAGTTTTTGATCATATCCAGCCCGGCGTCGTGACCGGTGATGACGTACAGACCGTTTTTAAAATTGCCAAAGAAAATCAGTTTGCGCTGCCGGCGGTCAATGTTGTCGGCTCGGACTCCATTAACGCCGTGATGGAGGCCGCTGCGGCGGTCAACTCGCCGGTCATTATTCAGTTTTCCAACGGCGGGGCGCAGTTCAATGCCGGCAAAGGACTGAAAATGGACGGCCAGCAGGCACCGATCCTCGGCGCGGTGGCGGGAGCCAAGCACGTTCACCAGCTTGCGGAAGCCTACGGCGTGGCCGTGATTCTGCACACCGATCACGCGGCCAAGAAGCTGCTGCCGTGGATCGACGGGCTGCTGGATGCCGGCGAAGCCTTTTACAAGGAAAAGGGCAAGCCGCTCTTCAGCTCGCACATGCTCGACCTCTCTGAAGAACCCCTCGAGGAGAACATCGGGATTTCCGCCCGCTATCTCGAACGCATGAGCAAAATTGACATGTCGCTGGAGATCGAACTCGGCTGCACCGGTGGTGAAGAAGACGGCGTGGACAACACCGGCATGGACAGCTCGCAGCTCTACACGCAGCCCGAAGATGTCGCACTGGCCTACGAAAAACTGATGGCCGTCAGCCCGCGCTTCACCGTGGCCGCCGCCTTCGGCAACGTGCACGGTGTATACAAACCCGGCAACGTCAAGCTGACGCCGAAGATTCTGGACAACTCCCAGAAACATATTCAGGAAAAATTCGGTACCGGCGAAAAACCGGTCGATTTCGTCTTCCACGGCGGATCGGGTTCATCGCAGGAGGAAATTGCCGAAGCCATTTCCTACGGGGTGATCAAGATGAATATCGACACCGACACACAGTGGGCCTTCTGGAACGGTGTGCGGGAATACTATCTTGAAAACGAAGGGTATCTGCAGAGCCAGATCGGCAATCCCGACGGTGAAGACAAGCCGAACAAGAAAAAATATGATCCGCGTGCGTGGCTGCGCAAGGCGGAGGAATCGATGGTTGAGCGTGTCAAACAGGCCTTTGAAAACCTCAATGCGCTGGATCGGAGCTAAGCAATCGGAATGATGACGCACCGGAGGGGCGACGGACCGCTCCGGCACCCGGGCCCCGGTATTCTGCCGGGGCTTTTCTGCGCAAAGAAACACCCGCCGGAGCCGCGGCGGCCGGGATCGGCAGTGTTTTGCAGGCCCGCGGCAGGACCGTTCTTTCTTTGTACAGACGGCGGGAACATGCTACAAAAGGATCATGAGTCTTGATCCTTTTCATCTCAACCGGCCCGTCCACCTCGCGCGGAGGGATGTATTTTACAAAAGAGCCGTTGAACTAATCGGGGGACTGAATGATCCCGCAGACACAATTCAGCGTCGGGAAAGAGCGGAAAAAGCTCTGTTCATGCTGCGCGAAGCGCGCCGCCACGCCAAGGCCGCCAACCGATCCGAGAAGACCTCTGATCAAAGCCGTCTGTTTGTTGATTTTCTGGACAACGCGGTCGACAACACCCAGTCCATCGCCCGTATGCTTCGTCGGCAAACGGCGGTTCGTTCCGGCGACAATCCGCTGGACCGCTTTCTCTGCTCGGAGGATACCGGCGCCGAAATGCACAAACACTACAGCCGCTGTGCTGAACATATTCTTAAGGGACTGCTCAATATTCTGGAACAGGCGCAGGCACCCTTTGACTCCCTCCGGCAGAACAGCCTGTCGAAGATGAGTCCGGTCGATAAAGCCCGCTACGAAAAAGCGAACGCTCATTTTACGGATCAGGCGGACGGCGAAGCCGTCAAAGCCGTTGAGGTGCTCTTCAGGGAGGAGAAAGCTACCGGCCGAAACGGCGATTCAGCTCCGCCAGCGAAGTGAAGATGAGGGTGGGCCGCCCCCGGGGACAGGTATAGGGCATTTCGGTGCGCGCCAGATCATCAATCAGCCGCTCCAGTTCGGCGTCGGAAAGATGCGTACGCCGGGACACCGCGCTGCGGCTGGCCGCGCGCGCCACCTGCTCCCGAAGCACATCGCGCGCGGCCTGCTTCCCCCCGCGGCCGGTTTCCAGCGCGCGGGCCATATCGCCGATGAGCTCGGCGGGCGCTTCGGTCTGGAGCAGAACCGGCAGCGCATCCACCAGAAAAGAATCCTGTCCGAAATCCGACACGCCGAATCCCATTTCCTGCAGTACCGGCAGATGCTGACGAAGGTGCTGTGCGTCGGCGGGCATCAGCTCGACCGTCTCGGGCCGCAGCAGACCCTGCCGTTCCGGCGCGCCGTTGGTCAGGGCATGCATCAGCTGTTCAAACAGAACCCGTTCATGAGCCGCCTGGGGATCCATGAGCACCATCCCGTCCTCGGTCTCCAGCACGGCATAGAGTCCGCCGATCCGCCCCAGCAGGCGCCGGTGCGTCCACGGGGCCGCTTCGGTCTGAGTGTCGTCCGCCGCCCCCGGTCTCCGTTTTCCATCCTCCGGGCTCTGTGTTTCGTCTTCCGGCCTCCGTCTTTCGTCTTCCGGGCTCTGTCTTCGGTCCTCCGGGCTCCGGTCTCCGATTCTCAAATCCTGCTGCCGGACCGGCGGCGGCGCAGCGGCGGCGGCCTCCAGCCGGAACGGCGGTTTACGCGGCGCCGGTGCGGGCGATTCGATCGCCAGTGCCCGCCCGACGGCGGCAATGATCGCGTCGCGCACGGCGGACGGGCGGCGGAAACGGACTTCCTTTTTCGCGGGATGCACGTTGACATCCACTGTATCGGGCGGCACGTCGACAAAGAGAAAAACAGCCGGATGCCGTCCGCGGGCCAGGACCGCCTGATAGGCCTCATTGAGCGCGTGATAAATCACCGGAGCCGATGCGGGGCGGCCGTTGACAAAAACGAACTGTTCCGAGCGGTCCCGGCGGCCGGTCTGCGGCAGGCCCGCGAATCCGGAAATGCGAACGCCGCCGGTCTCCAGATCCAGTTCCCGCAGACTGTTTACAAGCGCCGGACTGTACAGCGACGCGATGCGATCCGACAGCGAGGAACCGCCCGGCAGATTGAGCGTTTCGCGTCCGTCGGATTGAAAGGTCAGGCCGCAGGCCGGATGTGCCAGCGCATAGACGGCAAACAACTGACGGAGCTGCGCCAGCTCGGTGGCCTCCGTGCGCAGGAATTTGCGACGTGCCGGCACATTGAAAAACAGATTGCGCACCTCGATGTGTGTGCCGGGCGGACAGCCTGCATCCGTTACATCCTGCAGCCGCGCACCGGCCATACGAATTTCCGTTCCGCTGAGTTCATCACGCGGGCGGGTGGTGAGGGTAAAGCGCGAGACCGCGGCGATGGAGGAGAGCGCCTCCCCGCGGAATCCCAGCGTGGCGACCGCTTCCACCTCGTCGGCCGTGCGGATTTTACTGGTTGCGTGGCGTTCCACCGCCAGCAGGGCGTTGTCACGGTTCATTCCTGTGCCGTTGTCGGACACCGATAAAAGCTGCATTCCGCCGCGGACCGCCTCGACATCAATTCGGGTGGCCCCTGCATCGAGCGCGTTTTCGATCAGCTCCTTCATCACCGAAGCGGGCCGCTCGATCACCTCGCCGGCGGCAATTTTATTGATCACCGCATCCGGCAGCATCTGAATCTGCGCATTCACAGCGAACACTCTAGCGGTTCTTCCGGGCCTTGGAAATCTTGATTGCCGCCTTTTCCGGGGGTAGGAAGCGGCCTATCGCCCGGGCGACGCATCCACGGTCAGGCGGGCGGCATCTTTCCAGAGTTTTTCCAGGTCGTAGAGACTGCGCATTTCAAAACTGAAAAGATGAACCATCACACCGTCGTAATCGACAATCGTCCATCCGCTCTCCGGGGTGCCGGCGGACCGGAAGCCTTCGTACTGTTCGTTTTTAAAGAGCCGCTGCAGTCCGTCGCTCAGCGCCTTGAGGTGCGGCGCATTCGCGGCGGTGGCGATCACAAAGTAATCGGCGATATTGGCCACCTCGCGCAAATCGAGCACGGCGATGCTCTCGGCTTTTTTTTCGTCGAGGAACTGTACACTTTTTTCAACGGTTTCAGGAATCGGTCTACTCATCATCAACATCTCCAGCCATATTCAACAGCGTAGTCGGGATTGCGCGCTTTGGCAAAATCATTACCGGCAAAATGACGGCGGGATTCCTGCGGGCCCGGGTGGAGGGCCGCCGCCGGCCTACCCGTACAGATGGTGTTCGGCAATATACATCTGCACGCCGGGCGGGACCAGATAACGGATACTGAGGCCTTCCGCCACGCGCATGCGGATTTCCGAGGATGAAATTTCCATCTCATGAATACGGATCAGCCGGTCGAGGAGCCGCTGTTTGCAGGATTCGGACAACCCGCACTGCTGCCGCACCCCGGCGGGATCTTCGCCGCCGCGGGCCAGCGGAACCACCGTGCATAAATCAAAAATCCGGTCCACCTGATACCAGCGGTGCAGCTCCCGCAGCGAATCGAGCCCGACCAGGAAGAAGAGCTCCGCCCCGGGATGCGCCTGCCGCACCTGCGCCAGGGTATTCACGGTGTAGGACACGCCGCCGCGTGCAAGTTCCATATCGGACACCTCAAAAACCGGATGATCCTCGACGGCCAGCCGCAGCATGGCGAGACGATGACGGCCCTCCGTGGGAACGGCATCCTGTTTGTGGGGAGACCGGGCCGCCGGGATGAAGATCAGCCGGTCGAGCTCGAGCTGTTCAACGGCATCCTGCGCAACCGTCAGGTGCCCCAGGTGAACGGGATCAAACGATCCGCCGAACACCCCGATTCGTGCTGCGTATGTTGCGGCCATTGACGTTCAGGATTCTTTTTTCACAATGAATATCATCCGCGCAGCGGGCGGAATGGAACGACAGAACGGCTTTCCGCCGGCATCCTTCCCGCGCGGCATCCGTTCGCAATAGAAGCATGAAAGGGGAAGAACCGCCACCCCAAAAGAGAGGCTGCCGCCATACGCAGCCCCCTACACCTGCTTTTGGCGATAGGATTCAACCTCCCAGTTTTCAATAAATTCCCGCGCGGCAGCGGTCATATAGTCGATGCCGCCGAAGGCGCCGGCCAGCTTCATAACGAGCGCGCCGTCCTGCGCGAGCTCCAGCGCGAGGTCGGCGTTTTTCTGTGACGTGCCGATGCCGTAGACGCGATCGCCGGCCACCACCACTTTCGGCATATAACCGCGCTCGGCCTGATAGGCCGCCACGTTTTCAGCGGTCAGGTCCGCTGTAAACGGAAAGGCTTTGGCGTAGACCAGATGGTCCGGGCTGATCGGCCCGGGAGCCACGGCGAAAGATCCTGAAGAAGCGATGAAGGCCGCATCGTCGCCGAACAGCGTTTTGATTTTTTCTTCGGTTTCCGGATCTGCGGGCGCGGCGGCAAGGTCCAGGGTCTGGACCAATCCGGCCGCTTCATACTGCGCATCCAGCGCATCCATCACGCGTGTATAGAGCGCGCGGATTTCGTCGGCGGTGTCGGCGGCAATAAAGATTCCGTGGTTTTTAAGAACCAGCAGCGCGGGTTCTTTTCCGTTCGCAGCTTTATATTCCTCGATGCGCTCACGCACCTCCATGCAGAGGGTGTAGCCGGGGTCGATGTATTCCACCCACAGCGCATCCGGGAATATCTCTTTGCAGGCGGCTTCACCGCCTTTGGCGCAGGTGAGTCCGTTGACCGCGCACGGATGGGTGTGCACCACAAATTTCGCGTCAAACACATTGTGGAGCGGTGCTTCGACCGATGGGCGGCCCGCGTCGTTTTCGACGGAGGCGACCATCCTGTTTTTCACCAGTTCCTCGCGCTCAGCGGCCAAAGACGGTGTTTCCACCGAGTACAGCTCATTAATCTTTGCGCGGTTCATCTGCACGAAGGTTTCTTCGGTCAGACCGCCGAGGGTCGTGCCGGACGGCTTCACCCACAGCGTTTTGTCGTCTTTAACGGACGTGTTGCCACCCCCGCCTTTAACGTAATCAACTGTTCCGAATTCGTGCGACAGTTCAACAATCGTTTTCAGATCACTCATTTTCATTCTCCTTTTAAATTACAAAGCGGTGATTTCCAGGATCCAAAACTTTCTGCTCACCGTTCGGGAACTGTACGTCAGCCGCCGTGTTCGGGGGAACCGTAATTTCCATTTCAATTCCGTCCGGCGTTTTCTTCCAACCAATGGAAACCGTTCCGTACGGCGTTTCCAGCTCTGCAGACGCACGGTCGAGCTGCGGCGCGATGAGCGGTCGCACAAAGAAATGTTTATAGCCGGGGTTTTCCGGATCGGGCGCCAGGCCGGCGAGGCGTTCGACCATCCATTGACAGACCGCGCCGTAGGCATAGTGGTTGAACGAGTTCATGGCCACATCGCCGAAGCCGTCGGCATGCGTGTAGCTGTTCCAGCGTTCCCACATCGTCGTTGCGCCTTGGTGAATGGAATAGAACCACGATGGATAGGTTTCCTTGAATAACACGGAAAGCGCCAGTTCCGGATATCCTGCCCGGTCGAGCTCGCGGGTAATAAAGGGCGTGCCGAGGAAGCCGGTGCGCAGATGCCCGTCCGCCTCGTCGACCAATCGCGCCAGATGTTTTCCAACCATTGGAACCCGCTCCGGGTCAACCAACCCGAACACGAGCGCAATCAAATAACCGGTCTGTGTCTCCGACGCATTCTGCAGTTTCCCACCTGCATCGAGATAGTGGGCAGCAAAGGCATCGCGTACCTCATCCGCCATCGCGGCATATTGCGCCGCCTCTGGACGATTCAACAAACGGGCCGCGTCCGCCACAATTCCGGCACTGCGGGCAAAGAAGGCCGTTCCGAGCAATGGAAGCGGCGTGTCGCCTTTGATATCGCCTGCATACGGCTGCAGCCAGTCGCCAAAACCGCCGAGCTTGGGAATCAATCCGTCGACCGACTGGCTGTGATACCAATCGACCAGCCGCTTCATCATGTCAAAGTTTTCTTCCAGCACCGACAGGTCACCGGTGCGGACATAGACCTCCCACGGAATAAACGTGGCGGCATCCATCCAGCCCGGACTGTCCGCTTTACCCAGCACATCCGGAATCACAAAAGGGATGCGTCCGTCGGAATGCTGATCATCGCGCATGGAGCCGAGCCAGCTTTTGAAGAAGGCGTGGCAATCGTAATTGAACATGGCCGTCGGGCAGAAAACCTGTGCGTCGCCGGTCCAGCCGAGTCGTTCATCGCGCTGCGGGCAGTCGGTCGGAATATCCAGAAAGTTTCCGCGCTGGCCCCAGACAATGTTGGAATAAAGCTGATTGAGCAGCGCGTGCGACGATTCAAATTTTCCAATCCTTGGAAAATCCGTGTGCAGCACAACGCCCTGGACCCAGTCGGCGGCGGGTTCTGCCTCCGCATCGAAGCCGGACAGCTCCACATAACGAAACCCGTGAAAAGTAAAAACCGGCTCCCAGTCGATAATCCCGTTCGCTGCGGCCGTATAGGTATCGGTCGATTTGGCGCTGCGATAATTTTCCGTATACACCGCGCCGTCGGGATTGAGCATTTCGGCAAAACGAACCGTCACCGTACCGTCTTTTTTCATCGGCACCCGGAGCCGCGCACGACCGACCATGTTCTGGCCGAGGTCAAAAACAAAGCGGCCCGGTTCCGGCTCTGTGACGGCCTGAACACTCAAAACATCGATTTCCCGAACAGGAGTAAACGGTTTCGGCATCAGTCGAACCAACCCGGTGTCTGCGCTCACGATCACCGGAGCCCAGCCGGTCCACTCGCGGCGGGCATCAAAATTCTCTCCATCATAAAGGCTGGAAGAAACCACCGGACCGTCAAAGGTGCCCTGCCAGCTTTTATCCGAAATAACATTTTCTGACGAACCGTCGACATAGGTGATTTCGAGTTGGAGCAGCAGTTCCGGAGATTTGCCGTAAAATCCTGTTTGATCGCCCCAGCCGATCCGGCCGGCATACCAACCGGTTCCGAGAAGAACCTGAAGCTGATGTTCACCGGAAGAGAGACGATCCGTGACATCATAGGTCAGCGTATCGATTCGTTTGTTGTAAGAAGTCCAGCCGTTGGCGAATTCGTCGCCGCCGACCTTTTGCCCATCCAGCGAAATTTGGAACAGCCCGCGGGCTGTCACATACAGCCGGGCCTTTTCAACCGCCTTGCGGACTTCAAGCCCACGCCGCAGCGCCGCAACCGGCTCGCAATCGTCAGCCGGTTCGACAGCAGGTCGGATCCATTTTGCAGACCAATTCTCCGCGGAAAGCAGCCCGAGTTCAAAAGACGCGAACTCGCTCCACTCGGATTCATTGCCCGCTTCGTCGCGAAAGCGGACGCGCCATTCGGCACGCCCGCGCGATTCAAACGGCTCGCCGCCGTAAGGGACAAGCACAGACTGCTCCGATTCCACCCAGCCGCTGTTCCAACCATTGGAAACTTCAAGCTGATACGCCGTCTGGGCTTTGACGCCCTTCGGCAGCTTCCAGGAAAAACACGGAGACGGATCGTGAAACCCGAGCGGATTCACGAAACCTTCCCCGATCGTCAGATGACGCGGAGCTGACAGCATGGAATTTATCCCCGTTTGGACTGAACGTCGGCTTCGTATTGTTCCATTTCGGCGAACCAATCCGTGCCGACGGGCACGCCGGCTTTTTCGCAGAGCATATCCCAGACCGCGGCGAAGGGCATGGACTTAAACTCCTCCATCATCGCCAGGCGCTGCGCCTTTTTGCCGTCGGCCTCGTAGGCCTGAAGCTGTTCGGTCGGGTCGAGCAGCGCGTAGAGCATGCCTTTGCGGGCGGCGCGCGTTCCGGTGACGTAGGCGCCGATGCGGTTGATGGAGGCGTCGAAGAAGTCGAGCGCGATCACCACGCGGTCCCAGGCGCTGCCGCGCTGGATTTCGAGGAAGACGTTTTTGAGATCGTCGTTGAACAGGGTGACGTGGTCGGAGTCCCAGCGGATCGGACGGCTGACGTGCAGCAGCAGTTTATCCATAAAGGTCAGATGGCTCGAAATCTTGCCGTGGATGGTTTCGGTGGGATGGAAGTGGCCCATATCCATGCAGAGGCCCATGCCGCGGCTCAGCGCGTAGTCGCTGCAGAACTCGGCGGAGCTCACCACATATTCTTCGGAGCCGATACCGAAGAGTTTGCTTTCGATGAAGTCCACGCACTTGGTTTTGTCTACGGAATCATCCGCCATGATTTCATCGTAGGATTCCGCCATCCGCTGACGCGGACTCCAGCGGTCGGCCGGAACATCCTTGTCGCCGTCGGGCGTCCACCAGTTCACATAGCACGGACCGCCCTGATTTTCGGCCATGGCCCGGGCGATTCTGCGGCAGGCTTTGCCATGCCGGATCCAGAAGGCACGGATGTCCGCATCCGGATGCGACAGGGTCAGGCCGTCCTCCGCTTTCGGATGAGCAAAAAAGGTCGGATTGAAATCGAGGCAGACTCCCTGCTCTTTCGCCCAGTCCATCCATTGGCTGAAACAGGACGGATCCATTGCGTCGCGATCGACAAACTGATCGGTTTCGCTGTAGGAGGCATGCACGTTCACGCGCTGCGTACCGGGGATGAGCGACATGGTTTTTTCGAGATCGGCGCGGGCCTCCCCGCCGTTGCGGGCGCGACCGGGATAATTGCCGGTGGCCATAATGCCGCCGCCGTCAAGGCCTTCGGGTTTAGTTTCAAACCCGGCCACATCATCGCTCTGCCAGCAGTGCAGCGAAATCGGCAGGCTCAGCGCTTTTTCAATCGCCGCATCCGTATCAATACCAAAGGCGGCATAGCGTTGTTTTGCCAGTTCATATGCTTTATCCAGACTCATCAGAAGACCCCTTTCATTATTTTTCTGAAACCATTTTATACAGACATCCGTGCGTGCGCCTTGACGATTACGACAAAAAGAAGCACGATCCGGACATGACCGATCGCCCCGCTATGCCCGACAGCCGGCTGACGAAACGGGACTTTTTCAAAGACCCGTCCCTTCCCCTGCAGATATACATCCGTGATCCGCAACCTGACTTTCCATTACACAGACACGCCTTTGATGAACTGGTCGTCATCCTGAAAGGCACCGCCATCCACCGGATTGACGGCCAGAATTTTCCGGTTAAAGCCGGCGACGTCTTTGTGATCACCCCGCAGCATAAACACCAGTATCAAGACAGGCACGGGCTTGCACTGGCCAACCTCCTGTTTGATCATGACGCGCTCTTTATGGACAAGTGGGATGTGCGGGCGCTGCCCGGGTTCCATGCCCTGTTTTCACTCGAGCCCGCCTTCCGCACGCGCCACAATTTCCAGAGCCGCCTGCAGCTTTCAGAGCCGCTGCTCATGCAGGTCAATGAACTGATCCATAAACTGACAGAAGAAACCGGGCGGTGCCGTCCCGGCTACCGGGTGATGGCGCGCGGACTGTTCATGCAGCTCACGGTCATACTGTCCCGGGCCTACTCGGCAACTCCGACGAACGAATCGATCGACCTGCTGCGCATCGGGGATGCCATTGCCCATCTTGAAACCAATTACGCGGAAAAAATCACCCTGGCGGAACTGGCCGAAAAATCTCATTTGTCACAGCGTCACTTCAGCCGCATTTTCCGGGCGTGCATCGGGCGGGCGCCGATTGATCATTTAATGCACATCCGCATACGGAAAGCGGCTGATTTACTGAGACATACCGATCGCACCATTACCGATATTTCCTTTGACTGCGGCTTCACCGACAGCAACTACTTCACGCGCTGTTTCCGAAATCTCATCAAACAAACCCCGAAACAATATCGTCTGCGCCTGCGGGGAGCCGGCCCATAACCCTCTGCCTCGTTCAGGCCCCGGAACCGTCTGCGCAACGGCGGCAGGGGGCCGCGCAAAGCAGGCGGCTCCCATGCTGAGAGAAATCATCCACCGGGCCGGTTCGATTGACAGCGATGCCGTTGCGCGCACGGTTTGAAACCGGGCAGAACGCTGTACAGCAAACGTCTGACGGACGGCCTATTCTCCGGCCGGTTTGGGTGCAGGGCCCGGCGCGGACTTTGGGTCCGGCCCGGGGTGTGCCGGCTCAAGGCCGAGCGCCTTG
>CAZITJ010000002.1:0-26636 GCA_964542135.1 uncultured Verrucomicrobiota bacterium | reverse complement strand
CGGCGCGGACTTTGGGTCCGGCCCGGGGTGTGCCGGCTCAAGGCCGAGCGCCTTGCGCAGCGCAGTCATATCTTTTTCGAGCGACTGCCGCAGCAGATCGTAGTAACGGTCTGTGGCGAGGAACAGCCGCGCGATACGTCCGCCGATCAGATCGACTTTGGTTTCATCGCGGTCGGGCAGCAGCAGCAGCCGGCCGGTGCTGAAGTTGGCCAGTGTCATGGTGTCGCCGGTTCCGTTCAGGTCAATGGCTTCGCGCAGCACAACCGCCTGCTTGATGCGCTCCAGATCGCGCTCACTCTGCAGCAGAAGGGTGCCGCGCTCCCGGCCGTTTTCGTCCGGCTGATTCAGCTCCCACAGCAGCCGGTCGAAGGCCTGGCGGTCGGCACACGGAACCACCCGGATTTCAGGCACCTGTTCAAACATAATCTGCTCGGGATCGGAATCTTTACTGCGGTTGGTGTAGATAAGCGCCAGAGCATGGCCGCTCATCGCCTTCCAGACATCCTTCGGCGGCTTTTCGCCGGGATGGTCCAGGGCCCAGATTTCATTCACTTTTTCCTGCAGGAAATCGTTCAGGAAGACCACGTCAAAGCCGGTGGACTGCTCCGGGGTTTCCCTGAAGAAGATGAGGCGGTCTTCATTGACCTGTTTATCGAGTCCAATGCGGCGGATAACGGAGTAGATTTCGCGGTAGACCAGCACCTGCTCGCCGGGGAATTTTCCGTTCACAAAACGGCTGTAGGGATAGGTGTTCGCCAGCGTCACGTTTTTGGAGACCGCTTCATCGGCCAGCGTCTGCAGGCGCTGCAGCTCCTCGTTGTTTGTGAGGAAATCGAGATCATAGACATCCTCTTCGCGGATGCGGTAGGCATCGCGGAAGAGACGGTTGCCGATGGAGTCGAACTTGTCTTCGTCCTGCGGCAGATTGCGGCCGATCACCTGCTGATTGTCCTGCAGGCCGGCGGGCTCCGGCAGCACGAACGGGGTAATCACAATGATGACCTCCCGCTTCTGATGCGTTGCGGATTCGGAGCGGAACAGTTTGCCGAGCAGCGGGACCGCGCCGAGCAGCGGAACGCGGTCGCGCGTGCTGGTATCATCTTTGGCGATCAGCCCGCCAATGATAAAGGGGGTGTTGTTGGCAATGCGGGCGTAGGTCTTCACCTCGCGCGATGAAATGGTCGGGCTGCGGGCAATCACATCATTGCCGCGAAACACCTCGACATCTTCACCGGGAACCACAGCCGAAACCACGGCGTTGACCTGCAGGCTGATTTCCTCGCCGTCCTCATTAATCCGCGGGCGGATGGCCAGCTGAATGCCGACTTTTCGATCCGTGAAATCAACCGTCTGAACCGCCTGATTGCCGTGATAGCGGGATTTGGGAATCGGAATCAGGTCGGACACATCAATGTAGGCCATGCGGTTGTCGAGCGTCAGCACGCTCGGGCGGGAGATAATTTCCGCCTCTCCCTCACGGATTAGAGCTTTTAACACTGCATCGAAATCATTAAATACATCGGTCACATTCAGAGCGAGTTGAGCATCCGTGAATGTGGAAGGAATGCTTCCAAGCCTTAGACCGCCGTCGGGAATTGATGCACCACTGCCGATTTCTGAAAACTTCCTGCCAAGACTGTACTCATTGTTAAGGCCCCACTCCACTCCCAGCTCGTTGAGCGATGTTTCAGAAATCTCCATGACCATGGCTTCGAGCATGATCTGTCGTGACGGCAGATCGATATCGCGGCGGATCAGGGTCTGAACCCGGCTGAACTGTTCGGGTTTGTCCACATCGTAGAACACCAGCAGTTCTCCGATGGGGTCGGCATCGGTGGCGGGAAAATTTCCGCCGATATTGGGGAGCATGTTATGCGCGGCGGAGGACGGCTGGACAACAACGGTCGGCAGGGTTTTGGTGTTGACCGGTTTGCCGGGCGCGCCGACGGCGATGCCGTAGAGCTGGAGCATCTGGACGGCGCGGGCGGGATCGGTATAGCTGAGGCGGACGCGGCGGCTGACCAGTTCGCCGGCGCGGGCGGCCTGCGGAGCAAGCCCCAGGGTTAGACAAAGCACCATCAGCCATGAGGCCGCATATCTTCCGAAAGACCGCTGTTTCCGGTTTTGACCGGATTCGCGAATGGGTTTGAAGGCGGCCACCTGTCCGTCATCGAAGATGAGTTCGCAGTCGGCATGTTCAAGCAGTCTGGGATTATGCGTAATCATAAACGTGGTTCGTCCTTTCATCAGCTCCAGGATGGTGGGAATGACGTATGACTCAAGCGACGGGTCGAGCGAGGCGGTTGCTTCGTCGAGAATGAGGATATCCGGGTTTTTAATCACTGCGCGCGTGAGCGTAATCATCTGTTTCTGACCGCGGGACAGGGTAATCCCGTTCTCGCCCACCACGCTGTCATATCCCTGTGGAAGATGACGAATAAAGTGGTCCGCACCGGTCTGACGGCAGATCTCGATAATTTTTTTCGGCGGTGCGCCGGGGCGGGCATAGCGCAGATTTTCCATGACGGTGGTATTGAAAAGGAAACACTCCTGAAAAACGATTCCGATGGACTCGCGCAGGTGGGTCAGATCAATCGTGCGGATGTCGTGGTCGCCGATGCGGATTGCGCCCTGATCGGGTTCGATCAGCAGCGGAAGCATACTGACCAGGGTGGTTTTACCTGCACCGGAGGGGCCGGTGATGGCGCAGACATTCCCGTTGGGAACCGTGAACGAGACGTTTTTGATGACCTCAAGGCCCGGCCGGTCGGGCTCAAAGGAAAAGGAGACATGGTCGAAGGTGATATCTTTGCGCATGCCGGGTTTGGTCCGGCCGGCCCGGCGGGCCGCTGCCGGCTTTTCCTCCAGCAGATCCAGCGCCCGTTCGATACTGGCACGGGCCCCGGCCAGTTTGCCGCTGCTGCTCATCAGTTCGATGACCGTGGGATACAGAAGGCGAATATACCAGAAGAAGGCGATAAATTCCCCGGCCAGCATGGCTTCATTCGCCGGCCGGCCGATCACCTGCCAGGCGCCGAAGCCGATCAGCGCCAGCATGCCGGCCCCGACCAGGATATCCGCCCAGACTTTCTGAAGAACCACATAACGCAGGCTTTCCGTCTGACTGTGGCGGGACGAAGCGATGGCCTCCTTAAACGCCCGGCTCTCCCGCTCTTCGCCGCCGAACCCCTTGACCACTTCGACACCGACCAGGTTTTCAACAATATTTCCGGCTGCAAAATCAGTGGACTCCCGCGAGCGGCGGCTGGCATGTTTGATGCGTTTCCCGAAATAGCGGTAGGTGAGCACATGCAGCGGCAGCACAAACGTCGACGCCAGGGCCAGCTGCCAGTTGAGCACATAAATCATCACCATAACCCCGGCAAAGAGCAGTGCAGACTGAATGAACTTCGGCATGACGCCCTGAATAAACTCCTGGATTTTGAGAGAGTCATTCATCACCTTGCTGGACAGCTTGCCGGGGCTCTGAGTGCGGGTGAAAATCAGGCTTTTCTGCTGAATGCGCTCGAAGAGCTGCGTGCGCAGGCTGAAGCAAACCTCTTCACCGACCTGAACGGCCGTACGCTTGCTCTGATAGAAGAAAAAATTGCGCAGCAGAAACAACAGCGTCAGTCCGCCCAGAACCATCCAGAGCAGCGGCCAGTTGCGTTCCGGAAAAACACGACTGAACACCGTGCCGACCAGGATCGGCGTCAGCATGTTCACTGCGGTCAGCAGAATCAGCGACAGGATGGCACCGGTCACCGACAGCCATAACGGCTTTAGCAGTTGAAAAAAACGACGCGTGGTTGAATCAACGACAAACACCCTGAAAACTCCAGCGTTTAAAACGAGCTCACGGCCTATTCCACGGTATGACAGGCCTTGTGCGCGGATTGTAAAACAAACGACTTCTGTATCGTTCCACTTATAATTCCAGCGGATTATACAAATCAATCGGGTCGTACACCATGCTCTTTTTCACACGGTAACGATTCGATTTCCAAATCGCTGCGAACGAATCGGTTCGTCATGCACTGAAAACAAACAGCTTTTCAATCAAAAAGCGGTCAAATACGATACTGCTGTACCGTTTTGATGAGCGCCATGACGTTTTCGATCGGCGTGTCGGCCTGGGCAAAATGGCAGGAGCACGGCAGGTATCCGTCCGGACCAAGCTCATCCAGGCACTGCCGGGTCTCCGCCGCCACCTCCTCCGGCGTGCCGAAGGGAAGAATCTTCTGATTTTCAACGCCGCCGTGGAAAATAAGTTTATCCCCGTACTTGGCTTTGATCTCCCTGCAATCCATTCCGGGGCAGACATGCTGGATCGGATTGAGCACATCCACACCGGCTTCAATGAGGCGCGGGATGAGCGGCTCAGAGGCACCATCGGTATGGAAGAACACCCTGGCTCCATAGGAGTGAATCAGATCACACCACGCCTTCAGACGGGGGAACAGAAATTCGTCAAACGCGGCCGGGGACATCAGCAGGCTGGTCTGCGAGCCGAGGTCGTCACTGATAAACACCATATCGATTGCGCCGTCGGCGGCCTCCAGAAAGCGGCGAACCATTTCCCCCTGCGACCAGGCGATTTTGTCCAGCGCGGCATGCAGAAATTCGGGTTCCGCCACGGTATCCATCAGCGCTTCCTCAAGCGAACGCATGGAACAGTAGACCTCAAACAGCGAAATCCACGGACCGAGGGTCACAAACTCCTGTGCCAGCTTCTTTGCGTCCGCCGCCGCCGTTTCATAATCGAAATCATCCGGATCCGGCCAGGGATAGTCTTCGAGCTGTTTGGGATCATCGAGTTCAAGCAGCGGATTAAAACAGACCTCGCCGTATTCGGCCTTGTCGTTCGCTTCGACCTTCTCAAATTTTACGCCCCAGTGATTCACCGCCTGATGCTCATTGGGATCCTTTAGAATCACGCCTTTGTAGGGAATGCCCAGCCAGGCAATTTTATCGATGTCCAGTTTGCGATACACATCGAGTTCATCATCAACACCCAGCTCCTGCTTGAATTTCTCAACCAGCTCCGGCACCAGCCACAGATCCACCGGGATCCGGTCCGGGGTTTCACGGTTCAAGACAGCCAACACTCTTTCCCTTGCGTTCATCGTTACCTCCGCATTTATTTATTTAAAAATATACATGATTATACCCCGATTTCCTGGTATTTTTTTACAAAATGACTCGCATAAATTTACAGCCTATTAAAACGCCCAACACCCTCTCCTCCAGAGAACACCTGGATTCAACCGGCCTGGCGCTCGAATATTTTCCGGCATTCAATCAGCCAAACCACGATTTCCATACTCATAAATTCATTGAAATGCTTTTTGTCATCAACGGCACCTTTCGCCACGTAACAGCGGATCGGACCTATGACGAAACCACCGGGGGGCTGACCATCCTGAACTACAACCAGTTCCACACGCTCAAAACCCCCTCCGGACCGGTGGAGCTGATGAATATTTACTGGGACCTGCGAAAATATCCCTATCCGGAACTGCCCGCTTCTCTGTCCGCACGGCTGGCCGAACTGGTCCCGCCCCACCCGATGCTGGGGCATCGGCTGAATCAGGTGGTGCATCTTCAGTTCGATCAACCGGAAAAAGTTTCCGGTCTGCTGACCATGATGCTGGAAGAACAGCAGCACCCTTCCGCCGGAAGCGAGGCGGCCATTCAGGCTCTGTTCCGCCTGTTCCTCATTCAGCTCGCTCGCGCGGCACCGGTGGCGGCGGACGGCGGCAGCACACGTCTCAATCCCCGCATGGAGCCTGTCCGCCGTTATCTGGAGAACCATTTTTCAGAACCCGTCCGGCTGGAGGAGCTTTGCAGGCTTTGCGGCCTGCGTAAAGCCAACCTCTGCCGACAGTTCAAGGCCTACACCGGGCTGAGCACAGGAAACTACCTCAAACAGCGCCGCCTCGCCGCCGCCATGCAGAAGCTGCGAACAACCCAGGACAAGATTCTGACGATTTGTCACAGCTGCGGATTTTCCGATGTGTCGTATTTCAACCGGATTTTCCGTACCGCACTCGGCCAGACGCCGGGCCAATACCGCGCCGCGACTCAACCGTCATCAGATAAAAAATCAGACGGAGCAGATAGCCGGCCAGGCCGGTCAGCAGAAGGAACGCGGCAAGACGATACCGTCGGGTTTTCAAATCACGGGGCTTGATATTTTCAACCAAAGTCTCATCCAGAGTCGCCCCCTTCCACGCGGTGATCCAGCAACCCGCCCCGTCGACGCACCGCACGTTGATGCGGTTACCCAGCAACGCCCTTGCGATTCAGATTAATTTCCCCTCGGGGGTATCGTCGCTTTTTTCAGGCGACCGGGCTTGCCGGGCGTACCAACAAAAAGCGCTCCGCCGGAGCGGAGCGCTTTTTGTTTTTCCACCCTTTGGAAAACCGGCACCGCCGGTTTCCAAGGTTTGGAACTCAGTCGTTTGGATCTTACAGATCGAACGGACTGATGTAGTTTCCTTTTTCGGCCTGCATTTTTTCGAGGCGGGCACGCTGTTCGGCCATCTCTTTTTTGAAGGCATCCGGCGTATCATCCACCGTGGCGAAGATTTCGTCCATGCGGTCATGTTTGGCCAGCATTTCCGGAATCCGGACGGTGAACTGGGCCACATAATCCTCTTCCGTGTAATCCTGTCCGCGTACATCCTTGAAGATCGGCTTGAGGTCTTCATATTTCGGAATCAGACCGTACCCGGCATCCAGCACATCCACATCCCCGTTCACGCGCAGCTCCATCCATTTCAGCCAGACCGCTTTATCCAGCTTGCTGTTCAGGAACTTGCCGTCTTTCTTGATGAAGTAGTTGGTGCCGAACACGGCCGGGCGCTCAATGTCTTTGGCAAACTCCAGGTTGTTCCGGATGTATTTGCCGACGGACATAGACAGGAAGTCCATGTTGGACATCACATTCCATTTGCGTACGCCTTCGGCGCCGATGGTGGCCGATGTGGTCTCCGATTCGAGCGTCGCGCCCATGGTGCAGACGCCGTGTTCCCAGCTGTAGGCCTGACGCACCGGTACGGAGGTATCGCTGTCCCGACCGCCGTAGATAATGCCGTTGACCGGATGGCCTTTCTTGTTGTCCCAGTCGGGGTCGGCATTTTCCAGATCGGACATTTTCACCGTATAGCGGGCATTCTTGTGCGACGGCGTCACTTCCTTGCCGTCGGGACCGGTTTTTCCTTTGGTCCAGTGGCCGCTGTGATTTTCACCTTCTTCAGGGATTTCATCATCCATGCCGAGCCAGTACGGGTTGCCGTCCTTGACCAGCACGTTGCCGAAAATCACCTCACCGGGCGTATGCAGCACTTTCCAGATGACCGGATCATCCTTGGAATTCACATCGTTGATGATTCCGAAGATGCCGTTTTCGACGTTTGCGCCGCGGAACTCCCCGTCAATCACGCGGAAGTAGGCCAGGTCATCCCCGATAATGTTTTCGCCCGGAACCATCGCCGTGGAGGTTTTTCCGCAGGCGGACGGGAAGGCGCCGCAGAAATAGCTCTTGCGGCCGTTCGGGCCGTTGACGGCCATCGTAAACATATGCTCGGCCAGCCATCCCTCCCGGTCGGCCTTGCGGATTGCCAGGCGCAGCGACAGCTTTTTCAGGCCGACGGTGTTCCCCGCGTACTGCGTGTTAACCGACATGACCGTGTTGCGGGTGTAATCCATGTACACGCGGTTTTTATCGATGTTTTTGGATGTCATGCGTTCATCGACTTCGCCGGTGGCATGGCGGAACTTGAAAAACTCGAAGTCACCTTTTTCTTTGGACTGGCGTTTAAACTCTTCATATCCGCAGCGGTAGAGCAGGTCTTCGGAGTGCACCACGTAAAACGAATCGGTAATCTGAAGGCACGGAATCGCGAATTCGGAATCCGTCGGGCCGAGACAGAAAAAGCGGACCAGCATCTGGCGACCCTTGTAGGCGCCGCGCTGCAGCTCTTCCATTTCATTAATTCCTTCGTCGCGCGGCATCTGGTTGAGTTTGGAGTCCAGTTCTTCGTCCGCGGGAACCAGATATTTGGTCACCTCTTTTTTGCGGGCCTGGTCGAAATAGCCGTCAAAGTGAACGGTATGACCCTCAATATTCAGCGGACGCTCTTCCCCGCGTTCCACCGCCATTTTGCGCACATAGGCAATATCTTCGGCAGAATCGTCGCCGACGAACACGCTGTCCGGCTCGCACAGCTCGATCGCCTTGGCAATAAACTCGTTGACTTCGTCATTTTCCAGTGCCGCCAGTTTCTGGTAGCTGGATTCATTCATCTTGCTCTTAAAGAGCTCTTCATAAGCACTCATTCTCGTCCTCCCCTTTTCATCTGGTGTGTGTAAAATTCCGCATAACCTGAAGAAATGAACCGTTTATGTCAAACATCGAACGGTTAAAAAACGGTTTCGCACCGGAACGGCGGGAACCGAAACCGTCCTGCGGTGTATAAAAATCAGGCGACGCCTTCGGCGACGAGGTCGCCGACCTCGCTGGTGGAAAAGCCCATGCGTCCGGCGGCGAGGCCTTCGAGCCGGTGGGCGGTGATGTCCGCCACAACCGCTTCGATGGCGTTGGCGGCATCCACTTCGCCGAGCTCTTTGAGCATCATCGCGCCCGCGCAGATGGCGGCGAGCGGATTGATCACGTTTTTGCCGGTGTATTTCGGTGCGGAGCCGCCGATGGGTTCGAACATGCTGACACCGTCGGGATTGATGTTTCCGCCCGCGGCAATGCCCATGCCGCCCTGCGTCATGGCGCCCAGATCGGTGATGATATCGCCGAACATGTTGCCGGTCACCAGCACGTCAAACCACTCGGGGCTCTTCACCATCCACATGCAGGTGGCGTCCACATGATAGTAGTCGCGGCGGATGTCGCTGTAGTCGCCTTCGCCGATTTCATTGAACGCGCGCTCCCACAGATCAAACACATAGGTCAGCACGTTGGTTTTGCCGACGAGACCCAGCGTGTTTTCCCTGCCGCGGCCGCGCGCTTTTTTGCCGTATTTGCGGGCATAGTCAAAGGCATAGCGCAGGCAGCGCTCGACCTGATAGCGGTTGTAGACCATGGACTGAACGGCCGTTTCGTGCGGCGTGCCTTTCATGGAGATGCCGCCGGTGCCGGTGTAAATGCCGCCGGTGTTTTCGCGAACGATTACGTAGTCAATGTCCTCCGGGCCTTTGTCCTTCACCGGCGTTTCGACGCCGGGGAACAGTTTGACCGGACGCAGATTGATGTACTGGTCGAGTTCAAAACGCAGCTTGAGCAGAATGCCTTTTTCGAGAATGCCGGGTTTCACGTCCGGGTGGCCGATAGCGCCGAGGAAAATGGCGTCGTGCCTGCGCAGTTCGTCGGCCGCGTTTTCCGGCAGCACTTCGCTGGTGCGCAGGTAGCGGTCTCCGCCGTAGTCGTAGTCTTCAAAATTGAGTTTGAATCCAAATTGATCCGCGGCGGCCTTCAGCACCTTGACGCCCTCGCGCGCCACTTCCGGGCCGGTTCCGTCCCCGCCGATGACTGCAATGTTATAGCTTCTGCTCATGTCCGATTCCTTTCTGCCTGAAAAGCGAAGCGGGGAATCTACACTATCCGCACAGATATTTCCAAGGCTCGGAAACAATTTTTCCAATCCCCGGAAACGTCCGTCCCGGGAAACATGCGGATGTTCTCCGAAAAATGACAAGCGGCGCGTTGCAACCCGTCTTGCGCTGTTCGCGGATAAGACGCGTTTCTCCGGGTTGGGTCCAACGATGTTCAATGCGGACCTGCGGCGGAACGGCAGCGGCAAAAAGCGTTCAGTTGCGCAGGTTGTATTTCAGGATACACCAGAGAGCCTGAAGCCCGTCGCGCCAGCCGATTTTTTTGCCTTCGTCGTAGGTGCGGCCGTAGTAGGAAATGCCGACTTCGTACATACGCGCGCGAAGCCGCGCCGTTTTGGCGGTGATCTCCACCTCGAAGCCGAAGCGGTCTTCTTCAATGACAATCTGATCGAGCAGCTCTTTGCGAAAGAGTTTGTAGCAGGTTTCGACGTCGGTGAGGTTGACGTTGGTGAACATGTTGGAGACCACCGTGATGAGGCCGTTGCCGATGGAGTGCCAGAAGTAGAGCACGCGGTGTGCACCGGAGCCGGCGAAGCGCGAGCCGTAGACTGCATCGGCTTTGTCGTTCAGCACCGGCGCAAGCAATCGCGGGTATTCGGACGGGTCGTATTCGAGGTCGGCATCCTGAACGATCACATACGGCCCCTGCGCGGCGGCGAAGCCGGTGCGCAGGGCGGCACCTTTTCCCCGGTTGCGGTCGTGGTGCAGCGCGTGCACGCGCGGCTCCGCGGCGGCCAGCTCTTCCACAGCAGAGTGTGTGTCATCCGACGAACCGTCGTTGACAACGATCAGCTCTTTCACACAGGACTGTTTCAATACGGCTTCGGCCATGCGGCGGACGGTTCCGGCCTCGTTATAGACCGGCATGACGACGGATAGGCAGGATTCCATTAGGGCATCTCCTTTTTCTGCGCCTCAATCAGGCGGCGGCAGGCATCCAGATTGATTTGCGCCTGCTGCGAATGCTTCGGGTTGGCGACAGCGGCCTCAAAGCAGGCCAGTGCACGCTGTACATCCCCGCGTTTAAAAAACCAGAGACCCAGATTGTTGACCGCCGGGGAATAGTCGGGGAAACGCCGAACGGCTTGCAGCAGGTGCGGCCCGGCCTCCTCCAGACGCCCCTGCTCGGCGAGCCAGCCGCCGTAGTGCGCGCGCGCCACCGGGTTGTCTTCGGCCACAGCGAGCGCCCGCAGAAAAAATGTGTCGCTGCTGCGCCAGAAGCCGATCTGACGCACACTCAGCAGAACCAGTCCGGCGATCAGCACCGCGGCCCCTTCTTTTTTGAAGGGCAGACGTTTCAGAGACGCCGCACTCCATACCAGCGCGATGGTCAGACCGACGGACGGCAGATACGTGAAGCGGTCGGCCATCGTCGTGTTCCCGATCTGGATCAGCCCGCAGACCGGAAAGAGCGCGATGCCGAACCAGAGCCAGCCGGTAAAAATCCACGGAGACCGGCGCAGGGACACCGCGGCCGCGCCGGTGATCCCGCCCAGCAGCAGCGCGATCCGGAAGGCTTCAGCCGGCGAAGGAACGGTCATTGGATAGGGCGCCGCCAGTCCGAACGGCCGCAAGGTTTTTGCGAGATACAGCCCGGGACTTGAAACCGCGACACGCAATCGTTCCGCGAGCGTAAAGGTCTCCAGCGACGACATCGCCCCGTCATGTGCCAGCCAGCCGATGACGGTGAAAAAGAAGGCACAGGCAAACAGCGGGATTTTTTCGGCGAGCCGTTTTTTCCAGTCCCTGGAAAAAATACGCAGCGGCCAGACATCAAGCAGAAGCAGAAGCACAGGGAGGGTCACCAGGATCGGTTTGACCATCAGCCCGGAAACCATGCAAAGAAGAACGAGCAGGTACGGCAAACGCCGGCGCGTGCGGGCGAAGGAGCCATAGGCGTGCAGGGCCAGAAAGAAGAAAAGTCCGCTCAGCACGTCCTTGCGCTCGGTGATCCACGCCACAGACTCGACGCGCAGCGGATGCAGCGCCCACAGCGCGGCCGCAGCAAACGCGGGGCCCGCCCGGCCTGTCATGCGCACCAGCAGCAGAAAAAACAGCGCGGCACTGCCGGCGTGCAGCAGCACGTTGGTCAGGTGAAACGCCCACGGCTCCGGCGCCAGCAGGGTGCTGTCGAGCATGTAGGAAATCCACAGAAGCGGACTGCGAAAGCCGTTGTGCTCCTCCAGGGCCCAGCGCAGATTTTGAACGCTCAGCCCGGACAGCACATACGGGTTTTCGGCCGCATACGAGGCGTCATCAAACGCCACATACCCGCAAAACAGCGCCGGAGAAAACACCGCCGCTGTTAACAGAAACAGCAGCAGAGCCGTCATCCGTTCTGGATAAAACGCCTTCATCCGTACAACGAATAATTCCGGCTGCGCCATGCGAAGTCCGGCAGGCGAAGCATGGTGCCGGAGGAGGGACTCGAACCCTCACGGTATCGCTACCGCTGGATTTTGAGTCCAGTGCGTCTACCAATTCCGCCACTCCGGCCTTGAGGAAAGGCGAAGATAGAAAAATGTCGAATACCGAACAAGGAATATCGAATGCAGAAGTGAGGAATCAGGGGACAGGAGTCAGAGATCACCCCATCATCCAATACGCCATCACGCCATTCTTATTGGTCATGGATTTCATCATAGAATTTGACAAATTCATTTTTGTGGTCGCTTTCGCGCAGCTTGATGGCCGCACGCGGATGCTCGTTCATCTGTCCGGTAATCATATAAGGAACACTGTAGCCCCAGTCGATCTGCTCATGGAGGGGCAGCATCCATTTTTCAACCGCTTCAAGAACGGGCCGCTGCCGGAACTTGGGGTTGCGCAGGAAGCCGAGCAGCAGCTCGGTGGGACAGTTGCCCGCACCGCGACCCATGCCGTCAAGGGTGGCATCAAGCATGGTCGCACCGTTGATTGCCGAACAGATGGTGTTGACGTAGGCCATCTGCTGATTGTTATGGGCATGGATGCCGATCTGCCGCTCCTCGCCCATCGCACTGCGATAGCGGCGCATGAGATCTTCAATCTGCTCGTAATAAAGGGAACCGAAACTGTCGACCAGATAGAGCATATCGGTTTCACTCTGCCCGATGAGTTCAAGCCCTTTGTTGAGCTCAAACTCCGGCACCGTGGAAATCGCCATCAGATTAATCGACGCCTCGTAGCCTTTATCTTTGATCATCTTGACCATTTCGGCGGCGGCCGGAATTTGATGGATGTAGCAGGCGACCCGAATAAGATCGATCACGCTCTGGTCGCACTGCACAATATCGTCTTCATCGGTCCGGCCGATATCCACCAGCACACTGATCCCGATCCCGGGATCGTCCTCACCGAAAAACCGGTTCAGCGTATCCTCCGTGCAGGACTTCCACGGGCCGTATTCATCGGGGCTGAACAGTTTTTTATCCGCTTTGTAGCCCACCTCCATATAATCGATTCCACCCGCGACCAGCGCCCGGTGAACCGCCCGCACAAAGTCATCACTGAACTGGTGATTATTCATCAATCCGCCGTCCCGGATGGTGCAGTCAAGCACCTTGAGCTGGGGCCAGCAGGCGACGGATTCCGCACTGATATCTTTTTCTTTTTTCATTTTTTTCTCCTTTAAACCGTTCATCACCGCATCTTCTTTTTGAGCCATGCGCCGTAAGGCCTCTTCACGATCGTCCGTCTGCAGCGATTCCGAATACTGGACGCCGTCCATCCGCCGGCGCCAGTAGTAGATCCCGCCGCGGCGTTTCAGATTCCGAATGCCTGTTCCCTCGAATGTGCTCATATGCGCATCACCAAAATGATGCACATATGATGCGATCCGGGCCAAAAAAGTCAACCTTCATTTTAATAGGGTTTGAATCGGACCGCTCCGTTCGCCATGATCTCTCCATCCGGCAACCCAACACTCCACGGAGGTCTTACATGGCGCACATCACGGTTCCCGAAGCGGAAAAACTGCTCGATCAATCCATCTCCGTCCTCGATCACGGCTTTGTGAGACTGGTCGATTACATGGGCGGCGATGCCCGTATTGTACAGACCGCCCGCGTATCCTACGGCGAAGGCACCAAAACCCTCCGCGAAGACGCCGGATTGATCGACTATCTGCTGCGCCATGAGCACACCTCTCCGTTTGAACATGTGGTGTTCGAACTGCACTGCAAAATGCCCATCTTTGTTGCCCGCCAATGGATCCGCCACCGCACCGCGCGTCTGAATGAAATTTCCGGGCGCTACAGCGTGATGAAAGACGAATTTTATCTCCCGCCGCGCGACCACATCAGCCTGCAAAGCACCGACAACAAGCAGGGCCGTGAATCCGAGGCGGTCCCGCCCGGGCTGCAGGACAAAGTCCTCGATCTGCTCAAACAGGATCAGTCCGCCTCCTATGCCAACTACAGCGAGATTCTCCACGACGGCATCGCCCGCGAGCTCGCACGCATCAACCTGCCGCTGTCCATGTACACCGAGTGGTACTGGCAGATGGATCTCAAAAACATGCTCCACTTCCTGAAGCTGCGCATGGACGCCCACGCCCAGTGGGAAATCCAGGAATACGCCCGCGCCATTGCCCGCATCGTAAAGGCCGTCTGCCCCCTGGCCTATCAGTCCTTCGAGCGTCACGTCCTGCGCGGAGCCAAATTCTCCAGCGATGAAATCGCCGCCGTCAACGATCTCATCGCCGGCAAAGAAAACCCGCTCAAAGGCCGCCGCCTGGCTGAATTCAAAGACAAACTCAGCGGCAACCTCTCCCTGTATCAGTAAACGGGCTGTATGGGCCCGGACACCGCGGGGTGCACAGCCGCCGGCGTGCGAACCGGTTGAAATCTACGATTGCGCACCGACCAGATCGGAGAGCTGCGCCTCCGGATGGTGATAGCGATGCTGGTTGGCGGACCGGCCGTATTGAATTGCCTGGCGCGGACACCAGTGGAAGCAGGCAAAACACTGTTCGCAGTGACCCAGCCAGACCGGGCGCCCGTCCTGCAACCGGATGTCGGCCACCGGGCAGACCGCTGCACAGAGACCGCAGCCGTCACAGGAGGATTCGACCCGGAAAAAGCGGTCGGCCCGCGGCACAAACCGGCGGAACAGCGGATGAACCGCCCGGCTGAGAAGCCGCAGAATCCGCGGTGATTTTTCCGGCGGCCCGGCGGAGGCCGCCTGCAGCGCCGCGGCAATCTGATCCATTTTCTCTGCTGCGGACTGATTGATCTCCTGCTGCTTCTCCGGGACGGGCGCACCGCCCAGCGGCGGGTAGTTTTCCGGCATCTTTACGCCCCAGCCGGCAGTGAGATCAAGACCCCGCCCTTGCAGCACACGACGCAGCACATCCAGCGTGCCGCCCGGCGTGCCTGCATAAGTGGCCACCGCAAAAACCGGAATGTGCGGCTGTAGTTCCAGCCGCCGCACAAAGCGCTCGACAATTCGGGGCGGCCCCCAGCCGTAGACAGGAAACACCAGCCCGATTCGATCCGCGGACGACGGCGGCGTCCTGAGCGCATCGCGAATCGGCACGCAGGTCGCATCCTCCAGCCGTGCCGCCAGCGTTTTGGCAACCGCCAGTGAGTTGCCGGTTCCCGAAAACCAGTACAGAATCGTCTTCATGTCACCCTCATCAGTTTTTGAACAGCCCGTTTAACCGTCTGGCGCTCTTCACGAACGGTTTCTTTCACCGCGCCGGTCCGCTCGTCCAGAAGCGTCCAGTCGATTCCCATCGGCGCGCCCAGATGCGTTTTGGCCGCAACAGCCGCCGCAGGATCCATCTGCTCCAGCTCATCCAGGTGCTCTTTCACATGATGGTAGGCATCGCGAAAAGGCATGCCCTGCGCAACCAGTTCGAGCGCCCGATCAGTGGCAAACACATCCGGCGTGAACCCGGCGCGCAGAGCCTTTTTGTTCACCCGGACAGCCTTGATAAACGGTGCGAGCACACGCAGGCAGGACCGGGTGATGTCTATTCCTTCCATGAAAGGCTCTTTGGCCTCCTGCAAATCCCGATTGTAGCCGCCGGGCGAGCCTTTGATTAAATCGTAGACCGCCAGTTCGCAGGCTTTCACGCGTGAGGCCCGCGCACGAACCAGCTCAATGACGTCCGGATTTTTCTTCTGCGGCATAATACTGCTGCCGGTGGTCAGTTCATCCGGCAGTGTAAACCAGCCGAATTCCGGCATGGTGAAGAGCATCACATCCTGTGCAAAACGGGAAAGCGACAGCATCACCTGACTCATCGCGCCAAGCACCACACTTTCAATTTTTCCGCGACTGTTGCCGGCATACACCACCGTATGCGTCGGACGGCTGAACCCGAGCAGATCGGATGTCCGCTGACGATCAATCGGCAGCGGCACGCCGTATCCGGCCGCAGCACCGAGCGGACACTGATCGTTCAGCTCATACGCGCCGATCAGCAGCGCCGCGTCATCAAGCAGACTTTCCGCATGCGCGGCGGCCCACAGGCCGACAGACGACGGCATTCCGGGCTGCATATGCGTTCGTCCCGCCATGGGCACTTTTTCATGTTTTTTCGCGAAAGACAGCAGCGCGGAACTCAGCGCGGCCGCTTCATCGAGTGTGCTGAGGATCTCTTCGCGGGCATACAGGCGCAGATCCACCGCCACCTGATCGTTGCGGCTGCGGCAGGTATGAATTTTTTTACCGAGATCCCCCAGTTTTTCCGTCAGGGTACGCTCAACCGCCAGATGCACATCCTGATCGGCCAGGCGGATTTTAAACGTCCCTTCTTCGGCCTGAGCCATGATGACGCTCAATTCGCTGACGACCTTCGCGCGCTCCGCAGCCGTCACAATCGCCGGCTTCATTTCTGAAAGCATGGTGACATGTGCGGCCGTTCCGATGCAATCGGCCTGAATCAGGCGGGTGTCCAGCTCCACATCCTTTCCCGCCGTAAATGCGAGCACATCCCTGTCAATCGAACCGACAGTGGTTTTTGTTTTCATGGATCGTTCTTCTCCGCGTTGTCTGTTGATCATCGTACATCGGCTTACACCGGTCAGGCTTGGAATGTTGTACACGAATTTTCCGGCCTCTGGAAGCACCGGCCGCTTTTTTCCGCCCCTCAAAAGTTTTCTCGCAATCACGACCCGACCCGATATCCTCGGGCGCATGAAAATCAAAACCATTGTGGTCGGCCCGTTTCAGGTAAACTGCTATCTCCTGTGGACAGACCCCGGCCGCGCCATCGGAATCGATCCCGGCAGCGATGCCGGAGTCATTGAGGAAACGCTGCAGCAGCACGGAGTGACCGTCTCCGCCTGGCTGCTGACACACGGGCATGCCGACCACATCAGCGCTCTGGCCGAACTTCACAAAACACATCCGGCCCCCGTATTCCTTCATCCCGCCGATCTGACATGGTGTTTTTCAGCTCAAAACAGCATTGAGCCCTATTACGGCGTACCGACAAAACCGCACGCCGGCATTCTCGACCCGACCGCTCCGGCGGAACGTACCGCTAAAAAACCCTTACACAGCAGAGAGACCCGAACCAATGTGACGAGCGGGGAGGGTTTCCCTGCCCGGGAAACAGCCGCCCCCGGGTTCCAAACCCTGGAAACGCCGGGCCACACCCCGGGCGGCGTCTGTTATTATTTTGAAAAACAGAAACAGCTGTTTTCCGGCGACACCCTTTTCAAAGGATCGTGCGGACGCACGGATCTGCCGGGCGGCGACGGACGCATTCTGGCGCAGTCACTCAGGAAACTGGCGGCCCTGCCCGATGACGTCACCGTTCATGCCGGCCACGGCGAACCCACCACCATCGGCCATGAGAAACAGACCAATTTCTTTATGCAGCAGGCCGCCCGGCACACTGCAGCGGACCCGGCTTCGGGACGCAGCACGCGGACAATATAATATTATATTTACTTTATAATAAACTTGTTGCGTTGATTTACAATCACACCTCGTGAGGTGTGAAAATCAGGGGTAAAAAAACGGTTTTATGCCGGCGGATCGAGCTCGGCGGCGATGATTTCCGCTACGCGCCCGGCGGGGCGGCCGTCCCCGAGCTGCGTTTCCAATGCCTGGAAACTCTCGAGCATGGCTTCCCGCAGCGGGGTATCGTTGATCAGCGGATCCATGGCGGCGGCCAGCTTCAGCGGTGCCATATCCCGCTGTAGATATTCAGGCATGATTTCCCGCCCGGCCACAATGTTGGCAATCCCGAGCCACGGGACGCGGATGAGTGCCCTGACGAACAGGTAGTTCAAGAGTCCGCCGCGATACACCAGCACGGTCGGACACTGCAGCAGCGCGGCTTCGAGCGTGGCCGTGCCCGAGGCTACGAAGGCGGCATCGGCCTGTTTAAGCACGTCGCGGGCACGCCCGACCGTCAGCGCAATATTGCGCGGCGCCCGGGCGGCTTGCTGCAGAACCGCTTCCACCTGCTCCGCACGCCGGGCCGTCGCGGGAATCAGAAAAGAACAGTCCGGACGTGAACGCTCCAGCAGCGCGGCGGTCTCCAGCAGCGGCGGGAGGATGTACCGGATTTCCTGAGAGCGGCTGCCCGGCAGAAGCGCAATTTTTGTTTTGCCGTTCCACGGCAGCGGCTCCGGATCAGCGGCGCGCAGTTCCCGCAGTTCGTCCACCATGGGATGGCCCACAAAATCCACCTTCAACTCCGTCTCCCTGAACACGTCCACCTCAAACGGAAAAATCACCATCAACCGGTCAATGATCCGCGCCATCTTCGGAATGCGCCCGCGGTTCCAGGCCCAGACCTGCGGACAGATGTAATAGAGCACCTTCACACCGCGCTTTTTCAGTTCGGCGGCCAGACGCAGGTTGAAGCCGGGATAGTCGACCAGCAGCGCGGCGTCGGGGGAACGCCGATCGGCTTCGGCCAGCACCTCACAAAACACCTTTTTAAAAAAGGGATACTGTTTGAGCACGTCGACGATCCCGAGCACATCCATCTCGCGCGTATCGTGCAGCAGCTCGACCCCTTCAGCGCGCAGCCGGTCGCCGCCGATTCCCCAGAGCTGAATATCCGGCAACCGCTCCCTGAGCGCACGAATCACGTCTGCGGCGTGCATATCGCCGGAGTCTTCACCCGCTATAACCAACAGATTTTTCATATTACCCTTCAGATGTATGGACCTTCATTCCACCGGCACAGGCCTGCGCCCGCCCCCCTGATTTTCCGACGCGGCGTCCAAAACAGTGACGGCCAGTCCGGCCGCATCCGCACGGGCGGTGAGGGCTTCTCTGTCCAGAAGGATCGCACCGTATTCCTGCAGAGCGAGGCAGGAGCAGCCTGCTTTCCTGAGCGAATGCAGGGTTTTTTTTCCTATGACCGGAATATCGAAGCGCATATCGTGCCCCGCACGCGGAACCTTCACAACGACGGCTCCCTTCCCGCCCAGCCGTCCCCCGCGGCGAATGGCCCGGTCGGTTCCTTCGAAAGCCTCGACCGCCAGGACCATGCCCTCCTTGACCACCACCGTCTGTCCGATGTCCAGATGGCCGGTCTCTTGAATCACGCGCCGCCCGATCGCCGCATCGCGCCGTTCGCGCTCCGTCGGCGCCCGGGCGGTGAGCACACCGGATGACGGCATGTACGCCTGCATAAAGGTCGCCGCAGGCAGCAGATGGATCCCGGTCTTTTCAATCGCTGCAACAATCCCGCCGAAAATCGTGTGCGCATTCTTCATCGGCAGGCGTTTCAGTAAATCGGTCAGTTCCCGGTCCAGCCGCATAAAGAAAAGGTTTTTCGGATTAATCTGTCCGGCCATCACCGCATGCCGGGCGCCGCTTTCCTGAAGAGCCTGAAGCAGACCGCCCAGACTGCCGGCGTGCAGCCGGTAGGTCCGGTCCGCTTCCGCCGCAACGGCGCGGCGGGTCTCCCCCCGGAAGGTGAGTGCGATAATCCGCCGCACACCGGCCGCGCGGGCGGCACGTCCCAGCAGCAGCGGATAGTCGCCGCGGCCGGCAATCAGCGCCAGGGTGTCGGGGATGTCACTCACCCGTACAATCTGCCAGATGTTTGCGGAGATTGGAACTTTTTCGCCCGGATTTTACGGGGTTGGAAACCGGGCCGTCTGCGGATTATAAAGACAGACCGCGCAGTCCGGAGGGCCCGCCGGCGGGAAGGGCTCTGCCGGCGGAGGACGGAACCAGCGCCTTGAAGCGGGCGTTGCCCCACAGCGGACGCAACCGTGTGTCCTTGCGAAGGATCGCGCGGGCAGCTTCCCCGCCGGTCTTGACCGCCTGCTCCAGCTCACCGAGCGCCCGGCCGGTCTGTCCCTGCATCAGCAGCACAGCAGCCCAGTCGATGCGCACCCGGAAGTCGTTCGGATGTTTTTTCAGGTGCCGGACCACCACCGGCTCCACGGCGTCAAACCGTTTAATCTGCAGGAGCATCTGCGTAAGCTGGCGGGTGACATTGGCGGACAAATCCAGTTGGAGGACGTCATTGATGAGCTGATGCATCAGCCGGTTTTCCTGCAGCGCATTGTAGATTTGAATCAGTTCGAAAGCGGCCCGGATATCGCCGCCCCGGTTGCCGCGCAGTTTTTCCTCCAGTTCACCGCGACGCTCCCGCAGCGAGACGGCCTGACGGATTTTTTTGAGAAATCCGGCGGCGCTTTCGTTGCGGGCATCCTTTTCAATAAAGGTTTCAACCACTTCCAGCGCATCTTCAAAACGCTTTTCGCGCATGTAGAGATCAGCCAGGCGGAAGGTGGCTTCCGGGCTGAGCGGATAGAGTTCGACCGCCTGTTTGAACGCATATTCCGCCTCGGCGGCATAGGCTTCCGACATTTTAAAAGCACTCGCGGCCTGATTGTCTTTTTCTCTTTTGCGCTTTTGGGCCTGTTTTGCATCGGCCGCGTACTCGGTCGCCTGTATTCGGGCGGCTTCTGCCTGAGACCGAAACGACGTCTCTTTCTTCAACGCATCGCGCGCCTTGCTTTCCAGAGCTTTTTTCCGCGCCCGAGCCGTTTCGGCACGTCTTTTTTCTTCGTCGGCCGCCTCGGCTGCTGTTTCAGCCTGAGAATTCAGCTGTTGCGCCTGCTTTGTTTTTTCTTCAATCAGCACTTCGTAAGAAAAAGCCTCATTCGTAGTCGTCATCGAGGCAACCGCATTCGTCTGGACGGCCACAATTTCCGCTTCGATCTGTTTGGCCTGCAGAAGAGCAGAGGCGCTGCTGTCCATATATTCTTTTGCTTTGGCATCGGCCGATTCAGCCTCTGCCGCCTTGTTCTCGGCCTGTTTGTAAGCGTCATCAGCTTCCGCCCTGCTGGTCTTCGCCTTCTTCAACGCGGCCGCGGCCTCGGCCTTTGCCTTTTTCTCCTGAGCGGAAGATCGCTGCGCCATCCGTTTAAAATCTTCCGCCCCGGCCCGTGCCGACGCATGTTCCCTTGCCGCCTGGTCAGCCCGCGCCGAATAGAGTCCGGCAATGGCGCTGCGCAGTTTGGAGAAGGTTTTGCGGGCCACCACATCCCGCAGAAATTTTTCATCCCCGGTAAGCCGCTCGACATACCAGTCCCAGAATTCGCGGTCGTTTTTGATCATGGCCTCTGTAACGTCGGTCTTCTCATTATTGATCTTCATAATGAGGCCGTGCGGCGTGAGATACGGATACATCCAGGGAATCACATAGCTTTCTTCAACGAAAAAGTCGCGCCGTCGCAGCGAGCCGTCGGGCAGAACCGGCTTGCGCGGAACCACCGCGGCACCGGACTGCCGGGTCGCCTCGTCGGTTTTCACTTCCGTAATAAACTGATTGTGGTCAAAGATCTGTTTGCAAAGGATGCCGTTGATCTGCATGACTCCGCCGACCCCCTGCACCTGTACACGGCCGCCTTCCATCTGCACATCGGCGCCCGCCTGAATTTTTCCACTGCGGATACCCTCCACGTATTCATTGAAAGCGCGGTTGCTGTCGAGCTGTGAGGGGATCCATATCTGATCGCCGTAGAGGTCGCGCATAACAGCCATGTAGGTGTTGTCGGCCAGCGCGTTCTGGGTGATGAGATAGACATCGGGACGCACCTGCGGGCAGTAGATCATATAGGTCGGCACAAAGCGTCCCGGATCGGTTCCGCCGAAGAAAATCGCGTTGGTGCCCATCGGCGGGGGATACTCGGGATTGGGATAGTCCGCCCACTCTTCGGCGAATTTTTCTTCATCCTGATCGCAATAGTACCAGAGATCCTCTTTGATTCCCTCGACGCCCCGGAGCTGCCAGTTTCCGAACTGCCAGCCGAAGTCATGCCCGTTCTGTTCGGACCCGCCGACCACCCGCTTCTGCTCTTCACTGAAATAGTTTTTGGCCACCAGCGAAAAGGGAAGCAGAAACACCATCAGTGTGCCCAGCCACTTGGTGAACGGGTTGTTGCCGACCAGCGCCTCGAGCCAGGCCATCAGCAGCAAAAGGCCGTATCCCAGCCAGATCGCATAAATGGCGTGCGACTGAATATACTGAACCCGTGCAATAAAGAGCGTCTGCATGTCGAGCTTGGGGTTCTGCAGAATAATAAAGATGATCCCGACGCCGACGAAGGCCAGCAGTGTGGTAAACAGCCAGTTGCGGTTGCGCCGGCCGACGCGCACGATAAACGCAAACGGGAGAACGGCCAGCAGCGCCACGGGCCCGAAGAACTGACTGCGCAGATCGTGCAGATAGGCTCCGATCTGCTGTAAAAAGCGAAGCGAAAAAACATCGGTGAGGGTCACCCGCTCGTACTGCCCGCGGGTGATGGCGTGCATAAAGCCTTCCCAGGTGCGCGGGTAGCCCCAGTTAATCGGCGGGTTCTGCTCCGAAGCAAAGGGCATATACACATAAAAGGAAAGACCGAGCAGCATCAGCAGATAGGTTGCACAGACGGTTTTTCCGTTCGGCAGAAACAGCCCCAGCACCGGAACAACAACCGCATACACACTCCAGAACCAGAACGCAAAATGACCCGGCCCCCGGGTCCACTGCCATTCGACCGGGCCGAATTTGTTGAGAAACACCATCAGTACATAAAAAACACCGACCGCGGCGAAATCCCGGGCCAGCCGGATGTTTCGCAGGAAAACAGCCAATCCGATCGCCAGCCCCATAAACAGGAGCGTCTGGTGGTTGGTCAGTCCCAGCCCGAAGGTAAAGGCCATCAGAAAGAGCGGTTTCGGCCGGTCGGGTTCGGCCATCCACCGGTACAGAAAAAGAAGCACGGCCGTCTGAAAGAGAATGTTCAGCGTGTACACCTCCGCGATCACCGCCTGCGACCACATGCCCTGGCTGAACGCCAGCAGCAGTCCGGCCGCCATGCCGGCCGTCGCACAGAACAGACTCTCCGTCTTTTCGCCCAGCACATCGGTTTCTTTTTTCAGGCTGCGCAGAAGCTCCATTCCGGACCGGCTGACCAGCATGGCCAGAATCCCGCAGGCCAGCGCACCTGCAAAACCGGAGAAAAAGTTGACCGCCCAGGCCGGGTTCGGATACCCGTGGTAGGTCACACCGTGGAAAACCCACTGGAAGGCCCAGGTCAGCAGACTCCAGATCGGATAGCCCGGCGGATGCGGTACGCCCAGATAATCCGAGGCCACCACCAGCTCACCCGAATCTTCCAGCGTCACTGTCGGCGCAAGCGTCAGCGTATAGACAACCAGTGCAATCAGAAAAGTCAGCCCGAAAGCGATCCAGTCACTGCGGCGAAAAAACGGTTTGGATTCCAAAACGAACATCCTTCTTTAAAACAATGAATGAAGAAACAGCAATAAGCCGTTTTTATGTCCAAAGGTCAAGATTGGAGCACCGGAGACCCCGCCCGGAAAACCCGATTCAAAACAACCATCATGCAAATCCGCAGGAAAACATCAAGAAATCAGACGCCATCACTCCCGGCAATGTTCCGTCTCACCCGGCCGTCCGGCGGGCATACATCGCCGGTAAAACGCACGCCGAACCCTTTCCCGGCGGCAGCCCCCCGGTTATGAGCCACACAACGGCAAACGCAGATTCACAGGATAACCGGGAATGAGTTCGGACAGGACCTTTTTGATCTTTCCAACCGCGTCCGCCCCGCTCGCGCGGGCATGAACCGCATCGACTGCCGCCTGCCGCTCCGGGGTCGGCTCTTCCGCAATCCGCAGATACGGGTCCGGGTCGATATTGGCCGCCGCGCTGACAACCCCCCTGGCTCCCGCCGCATAG
This sequence comes from uncultured Verrucomicrobiota bacterium, assembly GCA_964542135.1. Classification (GTDB taxonomy): domain Bacteria; phylum Verrucomicrobiota; class Kiritimatiellia; order Kiritimatiellales; family Tichowtungiaceae; genus Tichowtungia. Next base: position 2,842 of record CAZITJ010000002.1, on the reverse strand, counting down.
GCCCGGGAAATGTTCCGGTCACCGCCGACAAAATAGTTCGGTGTGGCCGGAATGAGCGACAGGTTGGCGGAAGAATCCTTCACACCGAAGTGAGGAATCTGGCGCAGGATATCCGCTGTGAGCGGATTGCCGGTATGTCTTGGAAAATTGTAGAGAAGCAGCGGCAGGGAGGCGGATTCCGCGAGTTCGGTGAACCAGCGGACGAGGCCGTCGGCGGGAGCGGCGGCGAAATAGAACGGCGGCAACGATGCGATAAAATCCGCACCCCGGTCTTCCGCTGCGCGGACACGGTCCAGGGTCTCAAAAAGGGACGGACTTCCGGTATGGAAAATGAGCGTGTCGTCCCACGCTTCACACGCAGCATCCAGGAGCTGGAGCTGCTCATCAGACGTCAGCGAGAAAAACTCACCCGTGGTCCCGTTGACCAGCAGGTTGTGTACGCCGCACTCGGCCAGCCAGTCGAGATGCGCCAGAAATGCGCCGAGATCCACCTTCCCGCTCTCATCAAACGGGGTCGGTACGGGGATGATACATCCTTTCAGATGAAATTCGTCTCTCATAACGGATTCATATGCTAAACTACCCGTTCCGATGACAAAACAACAATGTCCACTCTGTTGCTCTGAAAATCCCGCGCCGCTGTGCACCGACCGGCGGCGGGAGTTTTTCCGCTGTTCGGAATGTGATCTGATCTTTGTTCCGGAGCGTTTTCATCTTCCGCCCAATGAGGAAAAGAAGCGCTACGACCTGCATCAGAACGATCCGGCGGATTCCAGCTATCGGAACTTTTTGAGCCGGCTTTTCCAACCCCTGGGAAAAAAACTCGAGCCCGGCTCGCACGGGCTGGACTTCGGCAGCGGCCCCGGCCCGACACTCTCACTCATGTTTGAGGAGGCGGGCCATCCCTGCGCCGACTACGACCTGCATTACGCCAACGATCCCGCCCTGCTCGACCGGCAGTACGATTTTCTCGCCTGCTCGGAAACCATGGAACACCTCTACCGTCCGCGCGAGGAGTTTCAGCGCTTCCTCAAGCTGGTGAGACCCGGCGGCTGGATCGGCATCATGACGCAGCTTCATGATGAAGCGCCCGTCCCGTTCGACCGCTGGCATTACAAAGACGACGAAACGCACGTCTGCTTTTTCTCAAAGCGCAGTTTCCAGACGTTGGAAAAAATCTATGACCTCTGCGTCGATTTTCACCCGGACTCGGTGATCCTGATTCAAAACAAAACGGACGGCCCATGACGGTTCGCTGAAATTTCCATTGCTGTTACATTTTCAGTGACGATCGTCATTGAAAATGTAACAAAAGCCACGCGCACGGTTTCCGTTACAGGACGCCGAATCGGCCGTTTTCCACTGTTTGGAAACCACGGTCGCTGTGATAGTCTTCCGCTTCCACAAGGAGTTGCTGATGGTTTCGTTTGTATCGCTCTGTATTCTGCTCGGGCTCGGTTACTGGCTGCGGCGCAAGCTCGTTTTTCTCCAGCGGCTTTACCTGCCCGCCTCGGTCATCGCCGGGCTGCTCGGACTGCTTCTGCTGAACGTTTTTCCGATCTCAGGAAACTGGACGGCGGGCTGGAGCAGGCTGCCGGGTATGCTGATCAATATCGTTTTTGCCTGCCTGTTTCTCGGCGTGGAGATTCCCGGCATTTCCAGAGTTTGGAAAAGCGCGGGGCGGCAACTGGCCTACGGGCAGATCGTGGCATGGGGGCAGTACGTCGTCGGCATCGGGCTCGTCCTGTTTTTGCTCGGCCCGCTCTTCGGGCTGAACGAACTCTTCGGGGCCTGCCTGCCGGTCGGGTTCGAGGGCGGTCACGGAACCGCGGGCGGGCTCGGTCCGGTTTTCGATGAACTCGGCTGGAGCGCGGGCCGGGACTTCGCGCTGGCCAGCGCCACGGGCGGCATTATCGGGGCCATCGTTGTGGGCATGGCCCTGGTCAACTGGGCCGTGCGCAAAGGATACGTCAGCGAAAAGCGTCCGCCGCATGAAAACATCGAAGAAGAGGACTGGACGGGAAGCATCCCGAAAGAACAGCGTCCGAAAGCGGGCCGGCTGACGGTTTCGAGCGCTGTGATTGAAGCGCTCAGCCTGCATCTGGTGATCGTCGCCGCAGCCATTCTGATCGGTTTCGGCTTCAAACATCTGCTCGTTCTTCTTCAGGGCATCATTCCGTTTGCAGCAAAACACAATCTGCTGGGGAGCTTTCCGCTTTTCCCGCTCTGTATGCTCGGCGGGCTGCTCGTCCAGCTCTTCGCCGACCGCTTTGATCCCGACGACCACATTGACCACGGGTTAACGCGCCGCATCCAGAACACGGCGCTCGACTTTCTTGTTGTGGCCGCCATCGCCACCATCCGGCTCGACGTCGTTGCGCAGGGCTGGCTGCCGCTGGTTCTTCTGATTGCCGCCGGCATTCTGTGGAACGTCTTTTGTATACTGTTTCTGGCGCGGCGCGTGTTCAGAAATGCGTGGTTCGAGCGCTCCATTGCCGAAATGGGCCAGTCCATGGGTGTAACCGCCACCGGGCTGCTGCTGCTCCGTGTTGTGGATCCCGACTACAGAACGCCCGCCGCCGAAGCCTTTGCCTGCAAGCAGCTGCTTCATGAACCCGTGATGGGCGGCGGACTCTGGACGGGCATGGCCATCCCGCTCGTCGCGGCCGTCGGCGCCGCCCCTGTTTTCGGCATCGCCTGCGGAGCCGTCCTGATTTGGGCGGTTCTGCTGTTTATGACACGCAGACAGGCCTGAGGGGGATCCGACGGGTTATTCGTGCAAAAGCAGGGCCTTTTTATACAGATTGAGATTTCCAGGAACGTTCGAAACGGCTTGCCCTAA
>CAZITJ010000001.1:71383-86130 GCA_964542135.1 uncultured Verrucomicrobiota bacterium | reverse complement strand
GTTTTTTGCGGAAACAGGAGCTTTTTTCTTTTATTCGCATAACGAATACGATATATTGATATACAGTTTTGACGGGTCTGCGCATGCCCTTTCGGGGCGTCCGGTTTGCAGGCGGGGACTCAAGGACTTTTAATGAAGAAACGGAGCAGACAATGAAAATGAAGCAGGGCATCCTATCCATTCTCCTTCTCATCCTGACGGCGGCGCTTTCGACGCAGGCCGACACCGTCCGCATCATGACCATCGGCAACAGCTTTGCCGACAACGCCTGCCGTTATCTCGACGATATTGCCGCCGCGCAGGGCCATACGATTGTCATCGAAAAGGCCAACATCGGCGGCGGGTCGCTCGAAGGGCACTGGAACGGGATGGAGGCGTGGAAGATTGATCCCGACAGCGCGGAGGCCAAGCCGTATGGCGAATGGACGGGCAGTTCCAATGTGGCGCGCTCGCTGGAATACAAACTCAACATGCACGCCTACGACTGGGTGACGATTCAGCAGGTCAGTCATCGGAGTTATCAGTACGACACGTTTCAGCCCTATGCCGCCGATCTGGTGGATTTTATCCATGAACACGCCCCCGGCGTCGGTCTGGCGGTTCATCAGACATGGGCCTATCGCGAGGACGACAGTCTCTATGACACCGGATCGTACCCCAATGATCCGGGCGAGATGTACGCCGGGCTTACCGACTCGTACCTGCGCCTGGCGCAGGTGAGCGGCGGCGTGCCGATTCTGCCCAGCGGCGCCGCTTTTGAGAACGCCCGCCTGAGCACCAACTGGAATCTCAGCATCGATCCGTCCTGGGATCCCGATACGGCGGTCTATCCCGAGCTGCCGAATACCATCCATTCACTCCATTCCGGCTGGGAATGGCAGGGCGGCACGAATACCGTGTATCTCGACAGTCATCACGCGGGCCCGAACGGCGAGTATCTGGCCGGCCTGATGTGGTACCAGTTTCTGTTTGATGACGATGCCACCAATGTGACCTGGAAGCCCGCCGATGTTTCCTCGGCCGATGCCGCGCTGCTGCGGCAGATTGCATCGGACACCGCAAAGGAAAAGGAACTCTGGATGCAGGACGATCCGATGGAGGTGCTTTTTCTCGGCAACAGTTTTACGCATCTGGCGGGCGGCACGGCCGATACCAACGGCGTGTCCGGCATTCCGAAACGCTTCCGCGAAATCGCGGTCGGCATGGGCGAGGACGAACCGATCGTGCGCCAGTTTGCGCCGGGCGGCTCCAAGCTCTACGAAAAAGTGGACGACACCAATGTGCTGGCTTATCTCAACAATCCCGCACGAACCTGGGATTATGTCGTCCTGCAGGAGCACAGCCTGTATCCGACCGATCTGTATGCCATCAGCACCCAGCGGTTCTATCAGGCGGTTCAGGATCTGAAAGCGGTGATTACCAATGCCAACCCGGCCACCGAGGCGCTGCTGTATATGACGTGGGCCCGGCAGGACGGACATGCTCTGTATACGGATGAGGCGGACACCTTCGATGACCGCCTCCACATGCAGGCGCAGCTCCGCAAGCATTACGACGCGGCCGGGGAGGCGGCCGGTGTGGAGGTCGTGCCGGTCGGCAACGGCTGGGATCTTGTGTATGCGCGCGATGCGTCGCTTGGCGACAGTCTCTACGGGGCCGATCAGTATCATCAGGGCCCCAACGGGGCCTATTTCAATGCGCTGGTGTTTTACAGCCGGATCTACGGGCGGGAACCGACCGGCCTGACGGCTCCGAACGACAGCAGTCCGGTTCCGCAGGCGGATGCCGATGCGCTGATGCCGCTGGCGTGGCAGACGGCCACCCCGGCCGAGTTTCTGTTTATCGGCAACAGTTTCACCCATCGCGGCGGCGGACTGGCCGCGCGCTTTCAGCAGCTTCTGGAGGTCTCCGGCGACCCCGACCCGGTTTCCACGCAGGTGGCCTATTCCGGCTGGAGCCTGAAGGGGCACTGGACGGATGCCGATCAGGATGCCCGCAACGCCATCAACGATACCAACCGCAGCTGGGATGCCGTCTCGCTGCAGGAGTACAGCACCTATCCCACGGAACGCAATGCAGCCAAACGGGCTGATTTTTTCACCTACGGCAGCAATTTTTATAACGAAGTGACCTCCGCCGACTCCAACACCACCGTGCTTCTGTTCGAAACCTGGGCCCGCTCCGAGAGCAACACCGCTTTCTACAGCGATCCGGCCAACGCCGCGCTTGTGGACCGCCCCACCATGCAGGCACAGCTCCGCACCAATTATAACCAGCTCGCCCAGAACACCGGTGCCACCGTGGCTCCCTGCGGCGACGCCTGGGAAACCGCCCATCACGTGGATCGTTCCGTGCCGCTGTATGCCTCCGACGAATATCACCAGAGCGATACCGGCGCCTATCTCAACAGCCTCATTTTTTATTCGACCTTTTTCGGCCGCGACCCGCGCGGCCTGCGGCCGCCGACAGATATCGACGCCGATGATGCCGCCTTCCTGCAGGAGGTGGCCCGCTCCGAGGTGCTCGGCGGCTATCAGGTGCACCAGGCGCCTCAGGTGACGCTGATTGCACCGACCAACAATCCCGCCCAGATCAGCGGCACCGGCTCCATCCTGACTCTGCAGGTTGCGCTCAGCGACGACGATTATCCCGGCGTCGGCCTGACCAGCCTGTGGACGCAGGTCAGCGGGCCCGGCACCGCCGATTTCGCCGATGCCGGTTCCACCAATACGACCGTCACCTTTGATCAGGAGGGCACCTATCAGCTTCGCGTCACCGTCGACGACTCCGACCTGACCGATACGCTGGATCTGACCGTGCACGTCGGGGCCATCGCCGTCGCCAGCGGACCGCTGGCGACCTGGAACTTCCAGTCCATGACCGGCAGCACCTCCATCACCGAAACCAACGCCTCGTTCATGGCCACCGGCATGCTGCGCTCGGCGACCAGCGGGGTTCTGACGCACAGCGATACCAGCCGGATGTACGGCAGTGTCAACGCCATCAAGGGCGGACGCGCCGATTTCGCTTCGCTCGCGGATGCACTCGCCGCCGGGGAATACTTCAAATGGACTGTGGAGCCGGAAGAGGGCATGCTGCTGAGCATCACCAATCTGTTTCTCAAGACCGACCATTCCAGCCTTGTGACCGGAGCCGTGTTCAGCAGCGTGTCCGGTTTCACCGCCGGGGATGTGCTCGCCACCATGCTGGACGGCAATCAGGATACGTCCATTGACCTCAGCGCCGACAGCCGCTTTGACCGCCTCGACGGGCCGGTCGAGTTTCGCCTGTACGGATTCGGAACCGACAGCCAGTACCGGCTGATGCAGGTCGGCGACTCCTACAGCAGCTCGGATACGGACGATGATATTGTCATCTCCGGAACGCTCTTTGAAGAGGCCGACGGCAGCAGCACCAACATTCAGACCGATGTCAGCTCCGTGGCCGTGCCGGAGGGTTCGACGAATATCTTCCGCGTGCGGCTGTCCGCGGCCGTTGCACAGCCGGCCACGGTCACCGTGGCCCGCACGGCCGGGGACACCGATCTATCCGTCAGCAGCGGCGGTACGCTCGTGTTCGCCACCAATGCATGGGATCAGTGGCAGACGGTTACGCTGGCCGCCGCCGAAGACGGCGATTTCACCAACGGCTCGGCCACGGTCACCCTGTCCAGTCCGGGCCTGCCGGACGCCGCGGTGACGGTGACTGAATCCGAAAACGATTTTCTGCCGCAGATTGAGCTGAGCACCAATGCGCTTGCGGTGGCCGAAGGATCCACCGCCTCGTTTGATGTGCGGCTGGATCGGGCTCCGGCCGCGGCCAAAACGGTGACGGTCAGCCGCATCAGCGGCGACAGCGACCTCACGGTGTCCGCCGGCGGCAGTCCGGTGTTTGATTCCGGCAACTGGGACCAGTGGCAGACGGTCACTCTGGCCGCCGCTGAAGACGGCGACACGGCCGACGGATCCGCTGTGATTCAGGCGGCATCGCCGCAATCTGACAACGTCACGCTGACGGCTACCGAAGCCGACAACGATGAACCGATCGTCGGCGATTCGCTGTATCGGGTGCTGGTGGATTTCAACGACTCGTATGTTCCCGGCGGCAACTGGAATGTGACCGATTCGTATAATGTCAGCGGACAGGTGCTCACCGACCTGACCGCCACCAACGGCGCAACGACCGATGCGGATCTGTATATTGCCGATATTTTCAGCGGAGCCAACGGATCGGGGATCGCCGACAGTTCGCTCTACCCGTCTGAAGCCCAGCGGGACAGTTTTTATATCACCGGCTTCGGCGGCGTCGGATCGCAGACGCAGGCGATTGTTCAGGTGCGCGGACTCAGCACGTCCAATCTCTATGACATCACACTGTTCGGTTCGCGCGCGGCGAGCGAAGATGACCGCACCTCCCGCTTTGTCATTAACGACCAGACCCAGTACGTCCACTGCGCGGACAACACCACCAATGCGGCCGTCTTCACCGGACTGAGCGCGCCGACCGGTGCCATCACCATCGTTCTTTCGCCCTACAACGAAAGCGATGTGCATCAGGAATATGCCTATCTGGGCGTGCTCGACCTGACCGCCTATGCCTCCGCCGACGGCGAGACCGATACGGACGGCGACGGGCTGCCCGACGACTGGGAAAGCGAACACTTCGGCAGTTCCACGGCGGCCAACCCGACCCATATGGCCGCCAACGGGATCAATACCGTCCGGGAGACCTACATTGCCGGCATCAACCCGACCAACCCGGCATCGACGTTTGTGATTTCCGATCTCGACCCGCTGACCGCGGAACACGTCCTGCAGTGGCAGAACGTGTCCGGCCGCGTGTACAGCGTGTACTGGAGCAGCAACCTGCTCAGCGGCTTCCAGATCCTGCAAAGCAATATCACCGGCGGCGCCTTCACCGATGCGGTTCATCAGACCGATCCGAGCGGGTTCTATCGGATTGATGTTGAACTGGCCCCGTAATCCGAATATAACATTTATCCAATGCGCTGCTTCGTACATTATCCGAAGGTTTTCTGTATCGTACTGCTGCTGACGACACTGTGTGCCGTTGCGCAGGAACCCTCCCTGGCGGTCTCGGAAATGGCCACCAGTGCGCTGGTGGACTATACCCGGGATCTGCTGGAGGAAAATCGTCCCGACGAACTGATTCCGGCCCTGCAGGAACTGCTGGTGCGCGTCGAAGGCAATACCGATGCGGACTCTCTGGAGACGCGCTCGTTCTGTCTCTATCAGATCGGGGTTTCTCAAATAAAACTGGAACGCTTCGAGGATGCCCGGGAGACGCTGGACACCTTTCTGACGGAATTTCCCGAGGATTCGCTGGCCTCACGGGCCGGTCTGCTGATTTCCGAGTGCTATGCCCAAAGCGGGGACTGGGCCTCTGCTGAAAAGTATGCCCGCGACGTGCTGGCCGATGCCTCCATCGATCCCGAACGGCGCATCACGACGCTTCAGCTTCTGGCTGAGGCGCTGACGGCGCAGGAAAAATGGGAGCAGGCGGCCGAACCGCTCGCGGAGATCATCCGCCTGTCCGACAAAGAGACGGTGCGCAACCGGGCGGCGGCCATGCGGCTGACCGCGCTGGGCCGCGCCGGCCTGTTCGATGAATTTATGGACTTTCTCGGCGAATGCGGCGATGAGGTGCTCAAAGATCCGCGGGTCAACACGGTTCTCATCGCCGCCGGCGATCAGCAGCGCGAGGCCGGCCATTTGGCTGTGGCGCTGATGCTCTACCGCAGTGTGCGGCCGACCGATGAACTGATCCGGCTGTACGAAGAGGATCTGCAGACGATGGAGGCCGGACTGGCGGAAACCTACCGCGCAACCGTCGGCAGCAGCCGCAGCGCCTTTGAGCAGAAACAGGCCGCATTGCGACGTCGTTTTGAGCGGGCTCAAAAAACGCTGGAGGACCTGCGTACCGGGGAGGGGTATGATGCAGCCCGGCGTTTTCGGATCGGCCAGTGTTATATGGAGATGCAGCGCAACTGGCCTGCGTGGACTCTTTTTCAGCACATTTATACAACGCACCCCGATCATGAACTGGCCGAGGACGCCCGGTTTCAGACCTTTGCGGTTGCGCTGGATATGCAGCGCTGGGCGGAGGCGGAATCGGAGGCGCGCGCTTATCTGCAGCGCTATGAGCAGGGCCGCTTTGCCGACGAAGTCTCCCTGAATCTGGTGCAGCTTCTGCTGCAGAACGGACGAATTGATGACGCCGGAGCGGCCGCGACCGCGGCGCTCGAGCGCTCGCCGGAACACCGTTTTATCGACCAGCTCAAATATCTGCTGGGCTATATTTACTTTCAGCAGATGGAGTATCGCGACGCGCTGGCGGAATTCGAAGAGGTATTTGAGCGCTGGCCGGACAGCCGGTATCACGAAGCGGCCGATTACTGGACCGCGATGTGCCGGCTTTTCCTGGGACGCTACGAACAGGCGGTCGCCGCGTTCGAGGGGTATCTGAACAACGATGCCTATGAACAGAAACGCTTCGCCGAAGACGCCTCCTACCGGCTGGGTGTGGCGCAGTACGGGGTCGGTGATTTTGAAGCCGCGGAGGAAACCTTCCTGCAGTTTATCCGCGACTGGCCCGGGAGCAGTCTGCTTTCGGAGGCGCTGAGCATGGCCGGCGATCTGCGCGGCGCAGAGGGGGATCTGGAAACCGCGCTGGGCTTCTACCGCCGGGCCCGGGAAACCGCCGTGAATATCGACCAGACCAACTATGCCGTTTTCCAAACCGCCAAAATTTATGAGCTGCAGAAGGACTGGCAGGCGGTCATCGACATGATGGAGGAGTATCTGCTTGCACACGGCGATGCCGGAAATTATGCCGGCGCCGGTTTCTGGATCGGCAAGGCCTGGTCCGCCCTCGGCGATGAGGAAAAAGCGCTGGAAACCTATATCGATACCGTTGTCCGCTTCGGTGATAAACCGGAAAACGGGGATGTCGATCTGATTCTGCGGGAACTGATCAAACAGCATCGGGCCGGCATGGAGCCGGAGCGCGAAGCCGCGCTGCGGCAGCGTCTGGACGATGCGCTGAGCCGCGCGCAGCGCGAAGGCAAAGACACGCTTCGCCTGCGGCTGCAGACGCTGCTTGCGCGGATTTCAGAGGGGGCCGAACGCAAGCGCTATGTGGACGCGGTGCTTTCCGCCGCGGATGTGCAGGACGCCGGGGCACTGACCCTGCTGCTGATGGCGACCGAAGCGGCCGAGCGCGGCGATGCCGCACAGGTCAACGAGGTGTACCGCCATTGTCTCGAAACCTATGAGGAATCCGAGATTCTGACGGATGTGATGAACACCGAGCTGCGGATGCGTCTGCAGGAGCAGCGCTACGATGCGGCCGTTGAACTGGCCGAGGAGATCACCGATCGATTCGGGTATGCGGAACCGGTCGGGCTGACCCGCAAACTGAAAGCCGATGCGCTGCGCCTGCGCGGCGATCTGGACGAGGCGGTTGAAACCTACAAGGAGCTCTTTGCGGTGCGGGAATGGCGCGGTCCGCTGTCTCCGGAGGCGCTCTACTGGATCGGGGTCTGCCGGCTGGAGCAGGACGATCCGCGGGAGGCTTTTGCTTATTTCCAGCGGGTCTATGTGATGTACGGGGGCTACACCGAATGGGCCGCCCAGGCGTATGAAAAAAGCCTGACCGCTTTGGAAGCGCTCGGACGCACCGAAGCGATCATTCAAACCTGCCGCGAAATGCTCGCCAACGAGGCCATCGCCGGTCGTCCCGAGGGCCGCCGTGCCCGCGAACGGCTCAACGAGCTGGCGCCGGAAGGGGAGGACACGCCATGAAGCGCTGTATGCTGATTCTGACTGTCGGCCTGCTGACCGCCGCGGCGGCGGGCGAAGTGGTGGTGACCTTCAACAACGACGCCGTTCGCACCCTGGATCGCGCCGAGGTACAGGACGGACGCCTGATGCTTCCGGCCGACAACCTTTCGGTGCCGATCACTCAGGTGCGCAGCGCCCGCTTTGTCTTTACCAATTTTTCGGAAAACGCAGTGACCGATCTGCTGGCGCGCGGCGCATTCCGCGAAATCGCCGACCGGACGGACCGGATGCTGGAGTCGATCGGCGACGGCGTGCTGCTCCCCGGCAACATCGACCGCTGGCTGCTGCCGCGCCTGCAGGCCCTGCTGCTGACCGGGCAGCTCGATGAGGCCGCCGCAACCGCCGATCTTCTGGAACAAAAAAACAGTCCGGCCGCCGCGACGGTTCCGCTGTACCGGGTACTGATCCGGATCGAGCGGGACGAAATTGAAGCGGCTGCGGCGGCGTTCGACGCGCTCGACAGCCCCGATGCGCTGTCCGTTCCGATGAGCGAACTCATTCGCGGGCGGCTGGCGGTTGAAGCGCGCGAATACGAGACCGCGCTGCGGCATTTTTCGAACGTGCTGGTGGACAGCGGCCGTGATCCGGTCTGGGCGCCTGCCGCTGAACTGGCCGAAGGGCGGGTGTATAAACGCACCGGCTATCTGGAGGCGGCCGCCCACGTGGCCGACACACTTTCTGTTGCCTATCCCGGCGCCTGGTGGAGCCGGCAGGCCGGTGAACTGAGGTGACAAACAATAAACCGATGAAGGAGAGAGGTATGAAGGGTTCTTATCTGAAAACAATGCGGCGGATCTGTCTGCTGGCGGCACTGTTCGCTCTGGCCGGGCCTGTTTCTGCACAGGAGGCCGGCGGGGAACCCGCGGCGGACGACACGGCGGCGGCGGAACAGTCGCTGACCATCGACCAGATGCTCAAACAGGGCGGATGGGCCATGTGGCCGCTGGGGCTTTTTTCCGTGGCGACCCTGTATTTTATCATTCGCAACAGCATGCTGCTGCGGGCGAAGAATCTGCTGCGCGCCGATCTGCAGTCCGATATCGAGGAGCGGCTGTCGAAGGCGGATATCGACGGCGTCCGTGAAATCTGCCAGGCCAATCCCGGCCTGATGACCGCCGTGCTGGATGCGGGACTCGAACGCATGGCGGAGGGCGACACCGATCCGGCCCACGTATCCGAGGCGATTGAAGAAGCCGGCAACGAGCAGATGGTGTCTTTTATGAAACCGATCAATTATCTGTCGATTATCGGCGGAACCGCCCCGATGCTCGGTCTGCTCGGAACGGTTTCCGGGATGATCAAGGCCTTCCAGACGATTGCCGCGGGCGGTATGGGCAAACCCGAACTGCTGGCCGGGAACATCGGCGAGGCGCTCATCACCACCGCCACCGGACTCATCATCGCTATTCCGGCCATGATCAGCTATTTCATCTTCAAAAACAGCTTCATCAAACACATGTCCACCATGGGACGCATGGTCGGTCATTTGATGAGCGTTTATCGCAATGCTGCACGAAAATGACTGTTGAGCGGGAGTCACCATGAAATTCAAGATTCCCATGGAGGGCGGCGACGACGATATCAACATGGCCCCCATGATTGATATGGTTTTTCTGCTGCTTATTTTCTTTATGGTCGCATCGCATTTGACGACCCTGGAACGCGTGCCGGTGAAACTGCCGGTGGCTGATGAGGCCACCGTGCCTGAAGAGGCGCGCGACCGCCAGCTCGTCACTCTGCTGGCGCGGGGCGAAGGCGATGACGAGGCGGCCATTTTCATGAATCTGCAGGAGATTACCCTGGATGAATTTGCTGAAGAGGTTCGTGAGCAGTACGAGGCGGATGAAAACATGAAACTCTATCTGCGGGCCGACCGGCGGGTGAAACACAAGCACATTAAAGCGGTGATGCAGGCCTGCGCAGATGCCGGTGTGCTTGATATTATTTTCGGCGCGTTTGAATCGGGAGACTGAACGATGAAAGCCTGGCTGGATGAACTGATCAACGAAAAGACCGATCTGCAGATTGCGCCGCTGATCGACGTGGTGTTTCTGCTGCTGATCTATTTTATGGTCAGTTCCTCGCTGAAACGGTCGGAAGCCGACCTGAGCATGAGTCTGCCCGGGGCGGTGCAGCAGACGCAGGAACTGAAGATGCCCGACGAGCAGATCATTGAAGTGCTGGCCGACGGACGCATTATGCTGAACAGCCGGACCTATGACGATCCGGCCAAAGCCGATCTGGCCGATCTGGAACAGACCCTGGTGCGCTACCGCGAAGCCTCACAGCTGATGAACACCCCCGCGATGATTACCGTGGCCGCGGCGGATGAGTCGCGCCATGAGCGCGTGATCGACGTGCTCAACGCCTGCGCGGGCGCCGGCATTAAACGGGTTACTTTCGGGAGTGCGGAGTGAGCATGAAGAATTTAATCAACCGGTTGAAAACGCGTAAAGGCGACGGGCGACCGTCGAGTGCGCTGAAAAAAAAGTCGATGCTGTGCTCCACAGAGGCCGCGGCCATCAGTATCGGGATTCACGTGCTGCTGATTCTGTTCGCCGGATCCATTGTGGCCATCCGCTATGTCCAGAAACAGGAGGCTGCGTTTTCCGGGGACAACGTCAGCCGGCCGCGGCTGGAACGCCGTCAGCTCCAGATGCCGGTCAAGGTGCGCAAGCTGCAGCAGAAAAGCAGCCGGCCCAAGGTGACGACCCGCATGGCCGGTGTATCGCCGGGGTCGTTTTCCCTGCCGGATATGAGCGGGCTCGGCGGCGACGGGCCGATGGGCTTTGACCGCGGCGGTGCCGGCGGGGACCGGGATCTGAGCAGTCTGGGTGCCGCCGGCAGTCTGGGGTTCGGGGTGTCGGGCATCAATTTTTTCGGGGTGCGTTCCAAAGGGGAGAAACCGATTTTCATTGTCGAGGCCGATGAGCGGATTCTGCAGGACGATAAAGGCGGGTTCTTTACCTACCGTTTTGTGAAAGACCGCATCTACCGCATGATTGACGGGATGAATTCGGCCACGCTGTTTAATGTGATCATTTATAAACATCGCATGGTCCGCATGTTTCGTTCCGAAACGGTGCCGGCAACGCCGGAAAACAAGGCCGCGGTTAAAGACTGGCTTGCCCAGGTCAATGACACCCCGGCGAACGCCGGAAAAATATCCGATCTCGGGATCGGCTATTCGCCGTCGATCGACTATGAGGATTCGGTGATTAAAGACGAAGCCGGGATCTGGCTGAAGGCGGTCCAGGCGGCCATGGAGCAGCGCGCGGATACAATTTTTGTTCTGACGTCCGGATGGGGACACCATATGATCAGTGAAGAACGCCGGGCCGAACTGTTTGATTACGATCCCGATGCGAAGGAGGAGTGGCTGCGCAAGCAGGGCTGGCCGCCTTCGCGTATCCGTGAACGGGAGGAGAAAATTGACGAGCTGGACGAACAGGCCCGGGAACTGCTTGAAGAGGAAAATGAAGCCCGCGCGGAGAAAGGACTGCCGCCCAAGATTATTTCCCCCGGCGGATTCTGGGGTTACCGCGTGAATGAGCTGGGGCTTGAAGATCCGCCCGGGCCGCCCAATATGATGGAGGCGATCGGAGCCAGCTATGAGTACAGTGTGGAGCAGGTGATTGAACATCTTCAGGCGGTTGCTGAATACAATTACCGTCCGCACAAACTGCCGGATCCAGAGTTGCACTTTGTCAACCTCATCGCCGCGGATGCCAATCCCTCCGATCAGGGGGATGATATAATCCATCTGCGGGAAACGGCTCAGGAGTTCGGCGGCGATCTCGAATTCCTGCGCGGAGCCAAAAGCATGGAGAATCTGATCGACCTCAACCGCGGACTGGATGAGGAGTAAAGCCGGAGACGCCGGCGGGCTGTGGATCTCCATGCCGGGAACACAAAAGACCCTTCGCTGCACCGTGTGTTCGATGGATCCGGACACGGGGAAATCTTTTGCCATCCGGTGCATTCCATGTTCTACTGACCGCTCTTTTTCTGACTGACTGGTTTTACAATTCCGGAGGAATGAATGGGAAAGCTGTTTGGAACCGACGGGGTTCGCGATATGGCGAACATGGGCAATATGACCGCTGAACAGGCGCTGGAGATCGGCCGGGCGCTGGCCTACGTCTGCAAGGAATATCATCGCGAAAAAGGCACCCGGCCCAAAATCGTGATCGGCAAGGATACGCGGCTCAGCGGCTATATGCTGGAGACCGCACTCACCGCCGGCGTCTGTTCCATGGGGGTGGATGTACTGCTGCTCGGTCCGCTGCCCACGCCGGGGGTGGCGTTTATCACACAGGACATGCGCGCCGATGCCGGCATCGTGATTTCCGCGTCGCACAATCCCTACCATGACAACGGCATTAAGATTTTTTCCCGCACCGGGTATAAACTTCCGGATGCGGAGGAAGAGGAAATGGAGGAGCTGATCGCCAGCGGCCGGCTTCGCGATGTGCGCTCGGTGGAAGACGATATCGGGAAGGCCAAACGCATTGATGACGCGATCGGCCGTTACATCGTTTTCTGCAAAAACACCTTTCCGGACGGCATGACCCTGGACGGCATGAAGATTGCGGTCGACTGCGCCAACGGCGCCGCCTATAAAGCCGCGCCCATTATCTTCTCCGAACTCGGTGCCGAGGTCCGGGCGATTCATGTGACGCCCAACGGCATGAACATCAACGAACACTGCGGCTCGCAGTATACCGATGATCTGAAGGCCGCCGTGCTTGAAACCGGATCTGAAGTCGGGCTGGCCTTCGACGGCGATGCCGACCGGCTGATTGTAATTGATGAACAGGGCCATGAACTTTCCGGCGACCAGATAATCGCCATCTGCGCCCGGCAGTATAAAGAGCGCGGACTGCTCCGGAACAGCCGGGTGGTGGCCACCGTGATGAGCAATGTCGGTTTTCTCAATGCCATGAAGGCGATGGAGATCGAAACGCTTGTAACGAAAGTGGGCGATCGCTATGTGCTTGAACGGATGATTCAGGATGACGCCGTTCTCGGCGGCGAAGCCTCCGGTCATGTCATCTTTCATAACCACCACACCACCGGGGACGGGATCATTGCGGCGCTTCAGCTTCTCGGCATCATGCGTGAAACCGGCCGGCCGCTGTCCGAACTGGCTCAGGTCATGACGGTGTTCCCTCAAAAACTGGTTAATTTTACCGTATCGGCCAAGCCGCCGCTCGACGACATGGCGGAGGTTCAGGCTGCGGTGAAAAAGGCGGAGGCCGAGCTGGGCGGGCAGGGGCGTGTGCTGATCCGCTACTCCGGTACACAGCCGATGTGCCGGGTGATGGTGGAAGGCCCGACGGATGAGATCATTGACCGCCTCAGCGCCGAACTGGTCGCTGTCGTGCGCAGCGCCATCGAACGCAGCGCATAACCCCGGTGCGACCGGCGGTGCAGCGGTGTCCGTCCTGTTCGTTAGGTTTGTTCAGGGGATCAGGCCAGCCGGTTGGCTGAGGTGAATGAAACCCCGTGGCGCCGGGAAATCAGGTTGGCGGCGATGCGGCCCGACTCATAGATGGTCGGCAGTCCGCTGCCGGGGTGGGTTCCGCCGCCGGCGAGATAACAGTTGTCGACTTCCTCAAACTTATTGCGCGGACGCAGGTGAATCATCTGATCCCAGCTGTGGGCGAGATTGAAGGTGGCTCCTTCAAAGACATTGAGTTCGTCGCGCCAGCCTTTGGGTGTCATTATTTTTTCTTCGACAATGTGATCGCGCAGGCCGCTCATGCCGCCGCGCTGTTCCATGATATCGAGCACGATGTCGCGGAACTGCTGCTGCCGGGCCTCCCAGTCGGTTCCGCTGCGCAGATTGGGCATGGGCACCAGAACGTAAACGGCCGAGTGGCCCTGCGGGGCGAGGGTGGGGTCGGTGACGGAGGCGTTGCGCACATAAACGGATATGTTTTCGTCGGGTTCGTGCAGGGTAAAGATGTCGTCCACATTTTTCCGGTAGTTTTCTGCGAAGAAAATGGTGTGATGGGGCAGGTCGTAGGTGGTATCGAGTCCGAGGTAGAGCATAAAGGTGGAACAGGAGAATTTTTTCTTTTCCAGTTTGGCGGGGCTGTATTTTTTGAGCACACCCGGCGCAAAGAGAGTGGATGCGGCATAGGCGAAATCGGCATTGATGATCACCTCGTCGCCTTCAATCTGCTCGCCGTTTTCGAGCTCGACACCGCAGGCGGCGCCGTCCCGGACGAGGATTTGTCTGACCGGTGTGTCGAGATGGATTTCGGCGCCGTTGGCGCGGGCCGTGTCGGCCATCGTGTCCGAGATACGGCTGAGTCCGCCGATGGGGTGATAGATACCGAATGCATGTTCGATATAAGGGATGATCGCGAACAGGCCGGGGCATTCCCAGGGGGACATGCCGAGGTATTTCGCCTGAAACGTAAAGGAGAGCGCCAGTTTCTCTTCGCGAAAGTTTTTCACCATAATGTCGTACAGGCTTTTGCCGATTCCCAGATGCGGCGCCGCTTTGATCAGGTGCGGACGCAGGAAGGAACGCCATGAGTGATAGGACTGCTGCAGGCACGGATAGAGTGCATCGAACCGTTTTTTTTCGCGGTGAATGAATGCATCGTAGGTGTCTGCATGGCCGGCAAATACGCGCTCAATTTCCGGTTTCATTTTTTCCGGATCATTCACCGGTTCAATGAATTTGTTTTCAAACTGAAGACGGTACATCGGTTTCAGTTCACGCATATCCATCAGCCGGTCGCAGGCGGCGCCGGCTTCTTCGAACACTTCGTCGAGAATCGGCTTGAGCATGAGGAAGGTGGGGCCGATGTCAAAGGTGTAGGGCCCGAGCCTGAATGCACCGTTGCGCCCGCCCACCTGCTTCTGTGC
>CAZITJ010000001.1:54441-71283 GCA_964542135.1 uncultured Verrucomicrobiota bacterium | reverse complement strand
CTGTTTGTACAAATCAACAACCGGATCACCCGCCTGCGGCGGATCCGGGTGGCTCCGGACCACCTGCTGCTGCTGGTGCCCCGCTGTATTCAGAAGACCGGCTGTTCGCAGACGCTGGGTGAAACCATAGACGACTGCCATGCCTGCGGCCGGTGCAATGTTGCCGATCTGCTGTCGATTCGCGATGAATTCGGAATTCACTGCAGTCTGGCGGTCGGCGGCCGGGAAGCGCTTGCGTTTGTGCGGCGTCCACAGATTAAGGCGGTGGTGGCGGTTGCCTGTGAGAAGGAACTGACGCAGGGGATTCTGGCGGTCTTTCCGCGGCCGGTTCTCGGTGTACTCAATATCCAGACCAACGGTCCGTGCCGCAACACCCGGCTGGATGCCGATCAGGTTCGTGCCGCGGTTCGTTCCATGCTGAAACCGGCATGACGAGCCGCTTTCGCGGCTCAGCCGGTGCCGTGAGTATCCAGCAGTTCACGCGCATGCTGCAGCGTGACGCGCGTTGAATCCCTGCCGCCGAGCATCCGGGCAATCTCCTCCGTGCGTGCCGTTTCGGCCAGACGGTCGATTTCCGTAAATGTCCGTTCGTCCTGAACGCGTTTGGAAACCGCAAAATGCGTGCGCCCGCGGGCAGCCACCTGCGGCAGATGCGTAATCGCAATCAACTGGTGTGTTGTGCCGACCTGTGCGAGTTTATTGCCGACGGCGTTGGCAATTTCACCGCCGACATTGGCATCGATTTCATCAAACACCAGCAGCGGGATACGGTCATGTTTGGCCAGCACGGCTTTGACGGCCAGCATCACCCGCGAGATTTCACCGCTCGATGCGATGGCGCGCAGCGGGCGCATGGTTTCCCCTGCATTGGGAGCAAAGCCGAATTCGAGGTCATCCATGCCGGATGCGAGCGGGGTGTCCCGATCCAGACACTGCACCTCAAACAGTCCGTGTTCAAACCCGAGGTCACGCAGTTCTGCCGTAATGGCGTCGGCCAGCCTGCCGGCCGCTTTTTGACGTTTTTTGCGCAGGGTGCGCCCGGCCTGTTCGGTTCGGGCGCGTGCGGCGTCCCGGTCGGCGGCGACCTGCACGCGCTCTTCGTCGCGACGCTGCAGATGGTTCAGCCGCGTTTTCCAGTCCGCGAGCTTTTCGAGAATCTCCGGCACGGTGGGTGCGTATTTGCGCTTCAGGCTGCGGTAGAGCGAGACGCGGTCATCGAGAAACTGAAGCCGGTCGGGGCCGGCATCCAGGTCGTCGACCGCACGCTGGATGACTGCGGACAGTTCCTGTACGGTGCACAGTGCGCCGTCCAGTTCGTCGGCCCAGTCCGCCGCTTCCGGGATATATTTTTCAAGCCGGGTGCAGGCCTGCCGTGCAGCGGAAAGACCGTCGAAGGCGGGCCTTTCACCGTCAGTCAGTGCGCCGACCGCTGTTTGCGCCTCTTCGAGAATATTCTGTGCGTTGGCCATCTGCTCATGCTCCTGCATCACCGCCGCTTCGTTCTCTGCGGAGATGTCAGCTTCTTCGACTTCGTTGACCCGATAGGCCAGCAGATCGATCTGTTCCTCCAGCGCGGCGTCGTCCAGACTGGAGAGCTCGGCAAGCTGTTTTTCCAGGGTTTGGAAAACGTCATAGTGTTCGCGATAGGCCGTGCGTTCGGCTTCCAGCCGGCCGAATGCATCCAGAATATCGAGTTGCGCCGAGGGGTTTAAAAGCGACTGGTGGTCATACGGGCCGTGCATATCCACCAGCACATCGCCGAGCGTTTTCAGAACCGGCAGGGTAACCGGTGAATCGTTGACCAGATTCTTCGAGCCGCTCTCACGGATGCTGCGGCGGATAAGCAGGCGTCCGTCTTCACAGGGCGGCAGGCCGTATTCGTCCAGAACCGCATCAACATCGGCGGCATCCGCCAGTTCAAACACGGCTTCAATGCCGCAGGAGCGTTCGCCGGTGCGGATCATGCTCCGGTCTGCGCGTTCACCGAGCAGCAGGCGCAAGGCACCGATCAGCAGCGATTTTCCCGCGCCGGTCTCCCCGGTAATCACGTTCAGCCCGTCCTGAAATTCAACGGATACCCGGTCGACCAGTGCCAGGTTACGAATGGTTAAACGGCTCAGCATGTCGCCGGCTATCCTTTCAGATTTGAAGGCGGGCTTACAAGTTCAACTCGTTCGAATCGCACAGGTCGCTGTCTGCGGGGAGGAACGCCCGTTCGGCAGCCCGGAGCCGATCCGTTCAGAGCTGCGGGAGGGTATGCTTTTCGAGTGCCCGGGAGCATTCTCCCGACAGCGTTTCGAGTTCCGGTGCGGCCGCATCGAGGCCGAGTTCATCGGGATCGGCCCCTTCGTCGAGCAGGGCATTGGCGATGTCACGGGCGGTGATATCTTCCGGATCACGGAGCAGGGTATAGCCTCCGGGATGGTCGGCGCTTTCGGCAATCAACCGGTTTTTGGAAAGAATATGGATGACATCGTTGATGAGGCGGACCGGAATCTTCTGTTGGACGCCGTAGTCCGCGGCGCTGAACGGGGCGTGCCCGCTCTCAAAGGCCTGTGCAATCTGTTTCATCAGCGCAAAGGCCAGATACAGTCGGGATCGTGCGCTGGGAGCAACGGCGAGCCGTTCGCGGGCATAGGTTCCGGCATGTTGTGCGGAAAAGGCGGTTTCCGCACCCATCAGCAGAATCATCCAGTTCATCTGGACCCAGAACAGAAAGATCGGAATCGCCGCCAGTCCGCCGTAGATTTGATTGTAGCGGCTGACCCCGACGCCGAGCTTGATGATGGCCGCCTGAAACAGGGTTGCCAGCACGGCGGCGATGAACGCACCCGCCAGCGCCGGTCCGGGCCGGACCGGTGTGTTGGGAAGCAGCAGATAAAACAGTCCGAAGGCAAGGGTCATGATCAGAACCGGAACCGCCTGCAGTCCAAAACGCAGAAACGGTCCCATCCACAGAAGCTTTTCGGCAAACCCCATAATGGCCGGGATCCCCGCATACGCAATAATCAGCAGAATCGGTGCGGCTACCATAATGACAATGTAGTTGCGGACTTTATCGATCAGGGTGCGTGATGTTTTGACCCCCCAGACCAGATTGAAGGTTTCCTCAATATTGCTCAGCATTTTGATGGCAATCCAGAGGAAGAGCACCGTACCGATGGATCCGAGTGTTCCGGCGCTGGCCGACTCCACGGTATCGATGATGTTGTGAACAGCCTCCTGAAAAGCCGTCGGCATGCCGACCGTGCGTTCCATCAGCAGCCGGCTGGCCTGTTCAAAGCCGAACGCTTTGGCAATGGCGAAAAGAATGACCAGAAACGGAACCAGTGCCATGACCGAGATAAAGGTGAGCGCAGACGCGTGGGTCGGGCAGCGGTCTTCTCGGAAGCCTTTGACAATCAGCGCGGAAATCCGCAGCAGGTGCAGCCCGAAGCGCCGGAGACGGGGAAGCGACTCGGGCTGCATCCGCCACAGGTCATTCCGCAGAAAATCGGCGGCCCGGTCACGAAGCCGGGGCGGTTGGCTGGACATCCTTTGGCGGTTCATGGTTTCAGCATAAATCCTGTCCGGACAAAAAGAAAACCCAAAAAGAGGGTTTAACCGGCCGGAACGATCTGGCTTAATCGTCGTTCATTTTGAAGAAAGGAATCAGCCCATGAGTGAGCAGTCTGGAAAAATCAGCGATGTAAAAATGGATACCGGAAATCTCTATCGCGAAGAGACCTTTACCGACTTGAAAACCGGCAGCATCCGTAAACTGACCCCCGTGCGTCCGGACGGAAGCGATGACCCGGATCGCACGCCGGTGTTCAGCGGTCATACGCAGGTGATGAGTCCGCACGGACCCATTCCGCTGCAGGGCGAAATCAGCGCGGCAACACTCGACGAGGCGGCCGCCGGGTTCCCGCAGGCCATGGAAGAGGCTATGAACCGGATGGTTGAAGAGGCGCAGAAGCTCCAGCAGGAACAGGCGAAAAAAATTGTCACGCCCGATGACCTGAAAAAAGACAGCGGTCTGATCGTCTAGCCTGAATGATCCATGCGGCAGGTTAAGCCCGGGGACGCGGGGCAGGCATGCCCGGACGGCCCTTCGCAGGCCGGATGCCGGCGCCGCAGAAAAACGGAGCGGTCGCGATGTGTATTCAGACGCGCTGAACATCCGTTGAAGCCGACCGAAAAAACGGCCCCGGAATCCGGGGCCGTTTCTGCTGTCGATTCTATTCAGAAACCGGTGCGGGCTGCGGTGTCAGTTTGATCGTTTCGTCGCTGCTGTCGGGCGACAGCGTGATTTCGGCCGTCTGATATCCGTCTTGTTCGGCCTGAATGGTCATCGGTTCTTCCACCAGGACCTCCACCGGTGCGGTCCCCAGCGATTGGCCGCCGGAGGAAAGCTCG
The DNA here is from genome assembly GCA_964542135.1 of uncultured Verrucomicrobiota bacterium. GTDB lineage: Bacteria > Verrucomicrobiota > Kiritimatiellia > Kiritimatiellales > Tichowtungiaceae > Tichowtungia. The sequence goes on along the minus strand of CAZITJ010000001.1, from coordinate 66,885 downwards.
GCACCGGCCGGGTCGCTTTGAACCGTAATGTACGGCATGGGGGCGAGTTCCACGGTCTGATCGGTTTTTGAATCCGGGGTGAGTTGAACCGTCCTGTCATAATAACGGTCCGCACTCACAGTAATCGACAGCGGTTCGCCGACCTTCAGCGAGACCGGGGCCGTGCCGAGGGGTTTGCCGTTGAGGGAGACCTGAGCCTCTGCCGGTTCTGTATGGATGGTCATTTCAGGAAAAGCCTGCAGCTCCACATCCACGGAGTAGGGGGGTGCGCCCTCAAGCGTCATTTTCTTTGTGAAATAGCCGTCTTTGCTGAATTGAAAGGTGCGGGGTTCGGTGATCTCTGCCGTTACGGGGGCTGTGCCGATGACGGATCCGTTTTCGCTGACCTGCACCCCGGCGGGGCGGGTGCTGATTTCTACAATGGGGCGCCGCTCGAGATGGACGTTGAGCGGATCCGGCGTTTCGGTGCTCAGGGTGATGGTTTTATCGTAAAAACCCTCGGCCTTTAATGTTGCGGTGCGCGCTTTGCCGGATACATTCACCTTCATCGGCGTTTGACCGGCCGGGGTTTCTTCGTTGTCGAAAAACAGATCAGCGCGCGGCTTGCTGTTGAGCGTAATCGGCTCGGCGGCCAGTTGAACGGTCATTTTTTCTTCCGCATCAAAGGGAATGGTCAGCGTTTTTTCCTGAAAACGATCTTTGCGGATCACGACGCTTTTATCGCTGAAAAGGATATAGGTGTCGTAGGGGGTGGTGCCGAGTTTGGTTTGGCCGGCGGCGTCGTAAACCGATGCGCTGGACGGTCGTGAATCAATGGTGACCGGTGCGCATCCGAAGATCGAAAAGAGAAATCCGATGGCTGCTGTCCATGTCATGAACTGTTTCATTGTACGGCTCCTTGTTTGGTTTGTTGTGGGTCTCTGTAGATCGTTAAATTCTTTACAGGATTTCCGGCTGTAAAGTCAAACAGGGAGTCGCGGTTTATTTGCCGTCTGTTTTTTGTGCGTCATTTTTTTGTTAGCGTACAGCGCGGCCAGCATCAGGCTTCCGCCAGCCAGCAGGCGGGGCCAGTCGGTGCTTTCACCGAACACGAAAACGGAGACCAGAATGCCGAGCGGGATTTTCAGATTGTTAAACACTGCCAGCGTTCCGGCCCGGACGTGCCGGGCTCCGAGGTTCCAGAGGAAAAACCCGAGCCCGGAGGCAACTGCACCGAGGTAGAGCAGAATGCCCGCCTGGTTGAGCGTCAGCGAAAAGCCGCTCCAGTCCGTGCCGATCGTCGCCAGTGCGGCGGTCAGTGCCGCTCCGAGGCAGAGCAGGCCGAACACCTGCCGGTCGGCGGGCTGAACCGCAAGGCGTGCCATGGTGCGGCGGTAGAAAATCTGCCCGAAGGCAAAGCAGAGGTTGGCGCCCTGCATCAGTGCAAAGCCGCGCCAGAGGGCTTCGGAATGCAGCTCCTGATATTTGATGACCACGCCGCCGGCAACCGCCAGAGCCACTGCGCCGAACGCCGGCAGATGGATGCGTCGCTCGAACAGATCGTGAATCATCGTGACATAAATCGGCGTGAAGACCGTAAACAGCGCCACTTCGTAGGCTTCGAGATATTGGTAGGCATGAATATAGGCCACATACATCAGACCGTACTGTACCGCACCCGTCAGCAGGAGTTTGGCTGCAGCACCGACCCGCAGGGTGCGCAGGCGCAAAAACGGCATAAACACCGCAAACGCGATGAACAGCCGGGCGAAGGCAACCGCCGCGGGCGGCAGGCCGGTCAGCCCGCCCTTAATCAGTCCGAACGAAAACGCCCACAGGAATGAAACGAGAAGAAGATAGATCATCAGGGCGACGAATATCGAATATCGGACAGGGAATGTCGAATATTGAAATCAACTTCTGCGGTTCTACTTAACAACGTTCAGTACGGATTTAAATGCCGGGTCCCGGGCGTCGCCGAGCAGTTCAAAGAGAAGCATCTCCACGCCGGTCAGTTTTGCACCCTCGTTTTCCAGTCGCCGCAGCGCCAGTGTTTTGTTGGCCGGATCGCGCGAGGAAACGGCGTCGGTGACAACCTGCACCTCGTAGCCCGCATCGAGAAGCTGCATCGCCGTCTGATAGACGCAGACATGGGTTTCGATTCCACAGAGAATAATCTGTTTGCGATTGAGTTTTTCCAAACCCTGGAAAAATTGCGGTTCGCCGCAGCAGCCGAAACTGCTTTTGGCAATCGGCGTTTCGTTCATGAGATTCTGAAATTCTTCGCGGGTGGGGCCGAGCTTTCCCGGGATTTGCTCTGTGGCGATCACCGGCACATTCAGCGCCTTGATTCCTTCGAGCAGGCGCCGCAGGTTTTTAAACAGATCGTCCGATCCGTCCACCCGCTCCGAAAGCGTTCCCTGCACATCAATAAAAACGAGAACGGCATGATTTTTCTGCAACATGGGCAATCCTTATCGTTCCTGGATCACAGACTGAACACATCAAAACGTTACAGATTGAAGGCTTCGCGGAGTTCGTCGATGGTTTCCCGGCTCATGGGAACGCAGCCGCCGATGGGCTGACAGTTAATGATGGCCTCGGCGGAGCATTCCAGCACCTCGAGCTTATCGAATGCCGAAAGCACGTCTTCGCCGACGATCATGACGCCGTTGTTGGCCAGGACGGCGGCGGGTGTCTTCAGTGTGAGCGTCTCGGTCAGCTTCGAAAAGTCGTTAAAGCTGGTTTCGAAGGGCAGAATGCCGACCTCCCCGAGAAAGACATAACTTTCCGGAATGGTATAGGTGTCCACGTTGCGCCCGCACAGGCTGAAGGCCATCGCATTGACAGGGTATGCATTGAGTATGGTATGGATGTCCGGATTGGCATCATAGATGGCTTGATGCGCCAGCACAGCGCGGCTGGGGTGTTTGCCGAATTCTTTTTTTCCTTTGCGAATCATGACGAGATCTTCGGGCTGGGTCATATGCCGATCCAGCGGATTGGGGGTGATGAGAAAGGAATGCTCATCGATCCGGGCCGAAAAGCTGCCGGTCGAGCTGGTGAGCAGCCGCTGGCGATAGCCGCGCTGAATAAAAGCGGCCAGCTGGCAGCGCAGTTCTTTTTCGCGAATCCCCATGATGTCCGCACTGTATTCAAACGGCTCCAGTTTCGCTTCGTTTTTGCTTTGAAGCTGGATCTGCTCTTCGGTGAGAGTGGTCGGTTTGCCCAGCATATGGGCCTTGATCAGCGTTTTGCAGCACAGCTCCAGCGTTTCAAATCGTCCAAAGGCGGCCTGCAGGGTTTCGCCGCCGCAGCAGACCCCGTGGTTTTCCAGAATCACACTGTCGTATCCGTCTTTGAATTTCTGTGCAATTTTTGCGCCGAGGTCATCACTGCCCGGCACCCCGTACGGAGCAAAGCCGACCATTCCGTTTGTCTGCCAGGCCGCGGGAAACGCCTTGGTTTCCGGGGTCTGGTGTGCGCAGCTGAATGCGACGAGCGCCATCGGATGGGCGTGGACGACCGAACGAATATCGGGCCGCACATCATATACGGCTTTGTGAAAGGGGAATTCAGAGGAGGGCGGATGGCGTCCTTCCACCGTGCCGTCTTTTTTGACGCAGACGATATCCGTCGGTTTGAGCTGGCCTTTATCGACGCGTGCCGGGGTAATCCAGATGTCCCGGTTTTCATCAATAATGGAAAGATTTCCGCCCGAGGTGGTGGTCATTTTGTAGTTGTAGATGCGGTCGAGTGTCAAGGCCAGCTCGTCGCGCGGATGCATAAATGCGTATTTCATGAGGTTTCCTCTTTTATTTTACGGCCGGATGGAATGATAGGGTCTGCCCCTCTGATGTCGATAAAAAAATAGAATTTAAATATTGAAACGAAACGTAAAATGCGGGTAAAAAGAAAGCGTTTGGAAAATAAAACGCAACGGTTTTGTGGTAAATACGATGGCGGCAATGTTATCAGAGCGCAAAAAAAAGATACTCGATCTGCTGGCTGAAAACGGCGGGATTGTTGTTTCTGATCTGGCCAGGCAGTTCGGGGTCACCATGGTGACGGCCCGTACCGATCTGGCCTCTCTTGAGGAAGAGGGCTATATTGTGCGCACACACGGCGGTGCCATGCCCGCGTATCATCCCCATATTCTGGAGCGCATTCGCTCCGGAAAAGAGCTCAAATCCTCGATTGCCCGCGCCGCGGCGGGACTGGTGGCGGACGGCGATACCATCATTATAACAGCCGGCACCACGACGGCACTCATCCCCAAATATCTGCTGGGCAAGCGCGATGTGCATGTGGTGACCAACAATACACTGCTTCTCACGTATGCCCGCGCCAATCCGCAGCTGCGCGTTACGCTCGTCGGCGGCGAGTTTCGTCCTTCCGAAGAAGGAATGGTCGGTCCGCTGGCTTTGCAGGCCGTCGAACAGTTTCACGTTGCCAAAGCGTTTATCGGGATCGACGGCGCGTCAACCCGTCAGGGGTTTACGGCCAACTGTGTGGAGAGCGCAGACTTTGTTCGCAAAATGGCCGATCAGGCCGATCAGGTGATTGCGGTGGCGGATGCCGCCAAATTCGGTAATGCGGGCTTCGCGCGCATTCTTCCCTTTGACGGGGTCCATTCGCTTGTCACCGATGCTGCGCTGGACCGTGAATTTGAACAGAAACTGATTGAAGCAAACGTCAACGTCATCAAGTCGTAAACGATTTGATTCGACTGAAAGGAAAATCATATGGCAACAGAGGTTTTAATGCCGAGGCAGGGGCAGAGTGTTGAATCCTGCATCATCATCGGCTGGCACGTAAACGAGGGCGACACGGTCGATGAGGGCCAGGCGCTGTGCGAGGTGGAAACCGATAAAGCCACCTTCGAGGTGGAGGCGCCCGCCGCCGGAACCGTGCTCGGGATTTTTTATCCCGACGACGCGGACGTGGAGGTTCTTAAAGTGATCGCCGCCATCGGCGAGCCCGGTGAAGATGTTTCGGCGCTTCGTCCTGCGGACGAATCGCCGGAACCGCAGAATGTCGAACAAGGAACTTCGAATGATGAAGTGAAGGAAGAGGTGAAAGAAACTTCTGCGGTTCAGGATTCGACATTCGATATTCGTGATTCTGGTCCAGTTACCGGACTCGCATCGCCCCGCGCGAAAAAGCTGGCTGAAAAGAAGGGCGTGGATGTTTCCGCGCTGGCCGGGACCGGGCCGGAAGGCCGTGTGATTGAGCGCGATGTCGCGGCCGCTCAGCCGGTGGCCGTGACCCCGGCCGCCGCCGCCAAAGCCGCTGCGGAGGGAATTGAACTCCCGGGCTCCGGAAGCGGTCTGGGCGGGCGCATTACGCTGGCCGATCTCAAATCCGTCGCGCCCGAAGCCGTCGGCGATGCGGTTGCCGCGATGGACTTCCCCGGTGCGGCCAGCGAAATCCCGGTCAAGGGGGTTCGCAAAGTGGTGGCGGGCCGCATGCTTGCCTCGCTGCAGAACACCGCGCAGCTCACGCTCAACAGCTCGGCCGATGCCCGCTCGATTCTCGGCTACCGCAGGAAATGCAAAGCGGCACCCGAAGAGGCCGGCGTCGGCGGAATCAGCATCAACGATGTCGTGCTCTACGCCACCGTCAAAACACTCGCGGAGTTTCCGGAACTCAACGCGCACTGGCTGGGCGATAAGATGGTGCAGTTCGAAAACGTCCACCTCGGCTTTGCGGTCGATACCCCGCGCGGCCTGATGGTTCCGGTGATCCGCTACGCCAACCTGATGACGCTCAAACAGCTTTCCGCCGAAGCCAAACGCCTTGCCAAAGCCTGTATCGAAGGCACGGTGGATCCGGACGCGCTCAAGGGCGGAACCTTTACGGTCACCAACCTCGGCGCGATGGGCATCGAAAGCTTCACGCCGGTGCTCAATGCCCCGGAAGTCGGCATTCTCGGTGTCTGCACTATTCAGCCGAAGCCGGTGATGAACAAGGAGGGCGGTGCGGACTTTATTCCGCATCTCGGACTCTCGCTGACCTTCGACCACTGCGCCGCCGACGGCGCGCCGGCCGCCCGCTTTCTCGCGAGCCTGCGCACCAAACTGGCCGCGTTTGAACTCACGCTGGCCGGATAAAAAGGAGAACAGATCATGGCAACAGAAGTTTTAATGCCGAGGCAGGGTCAGTCTGTCGAGTCCTGCATCATTATCGGATGGAAAGTGAAAGAAGGCGATACCGTCTCGGAAGGACAGCCGCTCTGCGAAGTGGAAACGGACAAGGCGACCTTTGAGGTCGAAGCGCCCGCTGCCGGAACGGTGCTCGGGATTTTTTATCCCGCCGACGCCGACGTTGAAGTGCTCAAGGTGATCGCCGCCATCGGCGAGCCGGGCGAAGATATCTCCGGCTTGAAGCCGGAAAGATCTTCAGAGGTCGGAGAACAGAAGTCAGAAGTCAGCGAGCCGGTTCCTGCACCGGCGCCTCCAAAGGCTGAAGAAAAAGGTCCGACCTCCGATTCCCGGCCTCCGGCCTCTGTCAAATCCGGTGATGCCGAATTTGATCTCATCATTATCGGCGCGGGTCCCGGTGGATATGAAATGGCCGAAAAGGCCGGACATCACGGGCTGAAGGTTCTGCTGATCGAAAAAGAATTCCTGGGCGGTGTCTGTCTGAACTGGGGCTGCATTCCCACCAAAACGCTGCTCAACTCCGCCAAGCATTATGTGCACGCCAGGGAGGCACCGGAGTTTGGTGTCAACGTTGGCGAGGTCAGCTTTGACCTGAGCAAGGTGATGTCCTGGAAGCAGGAGGTCATTGAAACCCTGCGCGGCGGAATCGCCGGCCAGATGAAACGCAGCAAGGTCAACGTCGTGAACGGCGAAGCCAAACTGCTCGGCCCGCGCAAGGTGGAGGTTGACGGCACGGTCTATGAAGGAACCAATGTGGTGATTGCCACGGGCGGTTCGCCGTTTGTTCCGCCGATTCCGGGCGCCGACCAGCCGCATGTAATGACCAGCAGGGAAATTCTGGATATTCAGGAGATGCCGGAATCGCTTGTCGTAATCGGCGGCGGTGTGATCGGAATCGAATTTGCCAGCTTTTTCAGCAGCCTCGGCGTAAAGGTCGATGTGATTGAAATGCTCGATGAAATCATCCCCTTTATGGATAAAGGCCAGGCCAAACGCTTTCGTGCCGCCCTGAAAGACAAGGTCGATTTCAACCTCGGCTGCAAAGTGACGGCCATTGACGGCCGGGATGTGAAATACACCGCGAAAAACGGCGAAGAAAAATCGATCAACGCCGATCTCGTACTGATGTCGGTCGGCCGTTTTCCAAACCTTGGAAACATGGGCTTTGAAGAAGCCGGACTCGATTTTGACCGGCGCGGTATCAAAACCGACGAGCAGATGCGCACCAACCTGCCGAACGTCTATGCCATCGGTGACGTGACCGGTAAATCGCAGCTGGCGCATTCCGCCACCCGCATGGGCGAGGTGGCGCTCAACACCATCCTCGGCAGACCGGACCGCTTCCGCATGAATGCCATTCCGTGGGCCGTTTATTCCATGCCCGAGATCGCCGGCTGCGGACTGACCGAAGACCAGGCCAAAGAGGCCGGTTTTGAGGTGGAGACCGCCTCGCTGCCGCTGATGATGAGCGGACGTTTCCTTGCCGAAAACGGCAAACAGGGTGCCGGCCAGGTCAAGGCGGTTAAGGATGCCGAAACGGATGTGCTGCTCGGCGTGCATATGTTCGGTGCCTACAGCTCGGAAATCATCTGGGGGGCCGCCGCCATGATCGAGGCCGAACTCAGAATCAGGGATATTCAGGAAATCGTCTTCCCGCACCCGACGGTCGGAGAGGTGATTCGCAATACGATGTTTCAATTCTGAAACAGCGAGCAGAACCGCAGAATATCGAACAAGGAATCTTGAATGTCGAAGGATGTAAAATTTGATCTTGAAGAGCGGCTGATTGATTTTGCTGCACATTGTATCAAGGTTGCAGAATCATTGCCAAACTCAAGGGTCGGGCAGCACTTGTCCGGCCAGTTGAGTCGCAGTGGAACGTCCCCGGCATTGAATTATGGCGAAGCACAGAGTGCGGAATCCCGGAAAGATTTCATTCACAAAATGAAAGTATGTCTGAAAGAACTCCGGGAGACATTGATTTGCCTGAAAATCATTGTTCGAGCCGAACTCCTAGCGGAACCCTCACTGCAACCGCTGATTGATGAAACCAACGAGCTCATTTCAATTTTTGTAACCAGTATTAAAACAGCAAAGGAGAATATGAACAGACCTTCGTGATTCGGAGTTCCTTGTTCAATATTCGACATTCAAAAGGAGAACCTCATGCCGAAAAGTCAAGTTATCTGTCCCAAGGAAACCCGCAAGGCGGGTGAGATCACCTTCAAGCCGATTCCGGTCAACCAGTACAAGCCGGACTATAAGAAGGAAGAAAAGAAGTACGGAAAAGAGCGTCTGGTCAAGATGTACTACGACATGCTCATGATCCGCGAATTTGAAACCATGCTCAACGAGATCAAGGTGCAGGGCTCCTACGAAGGAATGGAATATAACCACCCCGGGCCGGCCCACCTTTCGATCGGTCAGGAAGCCGCCGCCGTCGGGCAGGCCGTCAACCTCGACACCGACGACTACATCTTCGGTTCCCACCGGTCGCACGGCGAAATTCTGGCCAAGTGTCTGTCGGCTGTTCACCAGCTCGAAGACCAAAAGCTCAGCTCCATCATGGAAAGCTTTTTCGACGGCGCAACCCTCCGTGTGGTGAAAGACGGTTCGCAGGACAATGTCAAAGATCTGGCTGAAGACTTTGTGCTCTACGGAACGCTGGCCGAGATTTTTGCCCGGCAGACCGGGATCAACAAAGGTCTCGGCGGATCGATGCACGCCTTCTTTATTCCGTTCGGCTCCATGCCCAACAACGCACTGGTCGGCGGCTCCGCCGACATCTCGGTCGGGGCCGCGCTCTTCAAGCTCATCAACCGCAAGCCCGGCATCGTCATCGCCAACATCGGCGACGCCTCGCTCGGCTGCGGCCCGGTCTGGGAAGGGTTCTGCATGGCCGCGATGGACCAGTACCGCGAACTGTGGGACGATGAATTCGGTTCGCCGCCGGTGCTGTTCAATATTATGAACAATCAGTACGGCATGGGCGGGCAGACCCGCGGGGAAACCATGGGCTACGATATGATTGCCCGCGTCGGCGCCGGCGTCAACCCGGACCAGATGCACGCCGAGCGCGTGGACGGCTACAATCCGCTGGCGGTCGCCGACGCCACCGAGCGCCAGAAAAAAACGCTGCTCGCAGGCAACGGCCCGGCACTGCTCGACGTTGTCACCTATCGGCTCTCCGGACACTCCCCGTCCGACGCATCCTCCTACCGCACTAAAGAGGAAATGGAGCTGTGGGAAAGCGTCGATTGTGTTGAATCCTTCGGGCAGTACCTGTTCGATAACAACGCGCTGACCAAAAAAGAGATGGCCGCCATGAAAGAAAAGGTGGTCGCCAAAGTCAGCAAAGCGATGAAGCTGGCCACCGATGAATCGGTCTCGCCCTACACCGACATCAACCTGATCGAAGAGGTGATGTACTCCAACGGCAAGATCGAAAAATTCGATGACCGTGAACCCGAAGTGCTTCTGCCGTGGGACGAAAACCCGCGCGTCAAACAGCTCAAGCGCAAACAGCGCTACGCCTTCGATGAGAACGGCAAGCCGTATTCGGCCAATAAGCTTTACACCTATCGCGACGGCATCTTCGAAGCGATGATGCATCGCTTCTACACCGACCCGACCTTTGTGGCCTGGGGCGAGGAAAATCGCGACTGGGGCGGAGCCTTCGCCTGCTACCGCGGACTGACTGAATCGCTCCCGTACCATCGCCTGTTTAACAGCCCGATTTCCGAGGGCGCCATTGTCGGCTCCGCCTGCGGATACGCTCTGAGCGGCGGCCGCGTCTGTGCCGAACTGATGTACTGCGACTTCCTCGGCCGCGCCGGCGACGAAGTGTTCAACCAGATCGCCAAATGGCAGTCCATGTCCGCGGGCATCCTGAAGATGCCGCTGGTGCTGCGCATTTCCATCGGAAACAAATACGGTGCCCAGCACTCGCAGGACTGGAGCGCACTGGTCAATCATATCCCCGGCCTGAAAGTGTTCTATCCGGCCACGCCGTACGACGCCAAAGGAATGCTCAACCTCGCGCTCTCCGGAACCGATCCGGTGATCTTCCTGGAATCGCAGAAGACCTACGGTGTCGGCGAACAGTTCGAAAAAGACGGGGTTCCGGAAGGGGATTACGAAACACCCGAAGGTGAACCGGCGATTCGTGTTCCCGGTAAAGATGTCACCCTCGTCACCGTCGGGCCGGTCCTTTACAGCGGTATGAAAGCCGTCGACGAGCTCAAGTCAACATACGGTCTCGACGCCGAGCTCATCGACCTGCGCTTCATCAATCCGCTCAACTACGACGTGCTCGTCGAGTCCGTCAAAAAGACCGGCCGCATTGTGCTGGCCTCCGATGCGGTGGAGCGCGGCAGCGCCCTGCACAACATTGCCGACAACCTCACCACGCTGTGCTTCGACGATCTCGACGCACCGCCGGTGGTGATCGGCGCGAAGAACTGGATTTCGCCCGCCGCGGAGATGGAAAAAGATTATTATCCGCAGGCGAGCTGGATGGTGGACGCCATTCATCAGCGCATCCTGCCGCTGCCCGGCCATACGCCGGTGCATAATTATACGCCCGGCGAAATGCTGCGGATTACACGCAAGGGCGTGTAATCCCGGTCGGTTAAAGAAAGTTTGCCCATGTGCCGCATCCCCGATTCTGCGTTCCGGAACGGTTGGTTTTGTTCGCTGCTGATTTTTTGTTCAGCAGCGGCATGCGCGGACTGGGCGGAGCTCAAAAACTGCCGGCTGGTCGAAAACCTGTCGAACGACGGTGACAGCTTTGTCGTTCAGCCTCGCCGGCCCTATAGAGGTCAGGAGCAGGTGCGTTTTCGTCTCTACTTCGTTGATACCGCGGAAACGGATGCCCATTCCGATTTCAAACGCGACCGCCTCCGCGAGCAGGCGGCGTATTGGGAGCAGGATGATCCGGAGTTCGCGCTGCAAATGGGCCTGCGCGCCGGGCAGACGGTGAAACGAATGCTGCGCGCCGGGTTTACGGTTCTCACCAAAGGAGAATATGCGCCGACCATGGGAGCCCCGCGCTTCTATGCACTGGTCCGTGTCGACGGGCACTTTCTTGATGAGCTTCTGGTGGAAGCGGGGCTCGCTCGAATTTACGGACAGGGCACCGACCTGCCGGACGGAACCGACGAGGAGGACCACTGGCGAACGCTTCATCGTCTTGAACGCGCAGCGCGCGCCGATAGACGCAACGGATGGCGCCGGGCCGACTCCTCGGCCGGTCAACCGGTCGAAAGCACGTTTGAGCCCTATGACAGCAAGACCCGGCGAGCCGCCTGGATCTATTCTTTGAAAAACGGCCGCAAAGTCATGGTGCTGCCCGCCGGCACGCCGGTCAGCGTGATGGCCGCAGCGGAGGCCTCCCGGTTTCGTGTCCGGTTCAAAAAAGACGGACGCGTTTATGAAGGACTGTGTGAATCCGGCAGCCTGGATCCGCGTTGACCCTCTCCGCCGTTGGACGGTATCGTGCAGGCGTGATGAAATGCCTGATTGAACACGCCGGCGAGTGGCTGCAGTTCAGCGATCCGGTCGAGATGGTAACGGCCCGTACGCCGAATGAGGTTTCTGCGTGTTTGGAACGAATCGGGCAGAGTGGCTTGTGGGCTGCCGGATTTCTGCCCTACGAAGCCGCCGGGGCATTCGATGAGGCGCTCAAAACCCATGCGCCGGGCAATCTGCCGCTTCTTCAGTTCGGGTTGTTTGAGCCTCCAAAGGTAGGGACGTCTCTCCGAGACGTCCGCTTGTCCCGCCAAAGGCCTCGGGGCGGACGGCTGGGACAGCCGTCCCTACCCAATTACCAATTAGGTGAATGGAAGCCGTCGGTGAGCCGCGGTGAATATGCCGAGGCGATTGCATCGATCAAGGAGCACATCGCGGCAGGCAATACCTATCAGGTGAACTGCACCTTCCGGCTCAATGCCGATTTTGAGGGCGACCCCTTTGCCTTTTTTTGCGATCTGACGGCTGCGCAGCAGGGCGGATACGGCGCGTTCATCGAAACGGATGAGTTCGCGATCTGCTCCGCTTCGCCCGAGCTGTTTTTTGAGCTGAAGGACGGCGTCATCACATCGCGCCCGATGAAGGGAACGCGCAAGCGCGGACTGACGTTTTCCAATGATTGGAAACAACGCGAGGCGTTGCTGCATTCCGAAAAGGACAGGGCGGAAAACATTATGATTGTGGACATGATCCGTAACGACATCGGTCGTGTCGCCGAGGCGGGAAGCGTGGATACGCTCAGTCGATTCGATGTCGAAAAATATCCGACCGT
>CAZITJ010000001.1:18724-54341 GCA_964542135.1 uncultured Verrucomicrobiota bacterium | reverse complement strand
AGGCGGGAAGCGTGGATACGCTCAGTCGATTCGATGTCGAAAAATATCCGACCGTTTGGCAGATGACCTCCACTGTTCAGGGAAAAGTACAAACAGAAGGGCGCGAAGAACGCGAAGCGACAGTTGGTCTTGGCGATCTTCGCGAACTTGGTGTTAGTAAAATTTCAGATTTGATGAGAGCGCTGTTCCCGTGCGCGTCGATCACCGGTGCGCCGAAGGCGAAGACGATGGAGATCATCCAGGGTTTGGAAAAATCACCCCGAGGCATTTATACGGGGTCGATTGGGTTTATTGATCCGGACGGAAACGCGCAGTTTAACGTGGCGATCCGCACGGCGGTGTTGGATCGGAGTAGTGGAGTCATGGAGTACGGGATTGGTGGAGGAGTGGTTTGGGATTCCGATGCCGATGCGGAATATGACGAGGCGTTATCCAAGGCGCAGATTCTTGCGAGGCGAAGCCCTGAAAAGCAGCACTGCTGCCTGGAAACCATGCTGTGGGAGGACGGAGACATCTTTCTGCTGGAGCGGCATTTGAAACGGCTGGCGGAGTCGGCGGAGTATTTTGGTTTTGAGTGTGATGTGGAAAAGATCCGCGATCATCTGCGAAATCTGCGGTTAAAAACTCCGACCCGAATTCGCTTGTTGCTCTCAAAAGATGGAACGATTGAGGTAGGGCGGGCTGTCCTCAGCGCGCCGCGGACGGCTGGGGACAGCCGTCCCTACCGGTTGGCCATCGCGAAAGAGCCGGTCGATTCACAGGATGTTTTTCTTTATCACAAGACGACGAACCGGGCGGTCTATGAGCGGGCCAAAGCGGATTTCCCGGATGCCGATGATGTGCTGCTTTTTAATGAGCGCGGAGAGGTGACGGAGAGCTGCATTGCCAATATCGTGGTGGAGCTTGACGGCAAAAAGGTGACGCCGCCGGTTGAGTGCGGCTTGCTGGCAGGGACATTTCGCGACGAGTTGCTTGAACGCGGTGAGATCAAGGAACAGATTGTGACTCTGGAAGATTTAATGCGTGCAGACTCAGTCTGCCTGATTAATTCGGTTCGCAAGTGGCGGGCCGGCTCAATGCTCGGGAGCTTTTTTCGCCCGCAGCGCAGCGAGCAGGCCGTAGCGCGGACTGAAGACGAAGCCGGTGAGGAAGACGACCGCGAGGAGAATCACCAATGCCGGTCCCGTCGGCATGTTGGCGACATTCGACAGGATCACTGCGGCCGTGGCGATGAGGACGCCCAGAAGTCCGCCGCCCCATAGAATCATCGCGGGCGAATCGAGATAGAGATAAAGCGTGGCGGCCGGGGCGACAAGCAGTCCGATGGCCAGCAATGATCCCACAGCCTGCAGGGAGGCGACCATGGTGATGACGACCACCGCGGCCAGAAGGTAGTCCAGCAGTTTGACCGGAAGTCCCTGCGAGGCGGCCAGCTCGGGAGAAAAGAGATGAACCTGAAGCGGACGCTGAAACAGGATGAGCGCAGAGAGCACCCCGCCGCCCGCCAGAAAGATGAACCATAGATCCCAGTCTGAAACCCCGAGGATGTTACCGAAGAGGTAGTCTTCAACACGGACATTGGTTGCCACGCGCTTGAGGACCATCAAGCCGAAGGCGCAGGCTGCGGTGAAAAGCACGGCCATGGAGGCATCGCGGTCGATGCGTGAATTGGCCGCGATGCCTTCGGAGCCGAGACCGATGACCATTGCCATGATAAAGGCTCCGATCAGTGCGCTGTAAGGATTGAGGCCCGCGATGAGCGCTCCGATGGCGATCCCCGGGAAGAGGGTGTGTGAAAGCGATCCGGCGAACAGGGCGCCGCGTTTGAGCACCACATAGCCGCCGGCATATCCGTTCATGAAGCCGATCATGACGGCGACCAGCAGTGCGCGCTGATTGAATTCATAGCTTAGAATGTCTGTGATGATGTTCATGCGGGTTATTCCCGTTCTCCAAACGCCCGTTTCAGATTTTCCTGCGTCATGGTTTCTTTGCTGGTGCCCTGAGCAATGAGAACGCCGTTCAGAAGGATTGTTTCGTCAAAGATGTCTCCAACCGTTTTGAGGTCGTGGTGCGACGCCACGATCAACTGTCCGCTGGATGCCAGATCCCGCAAAAGCTGTGCGAGCAGTTCCTGCGCGGGCTGGTCGAGCCCGGCAAACGGTTCGTCGAGCAGAAGCACATGGGCCTCCTGCGCCAGCGCCCGCGCAATGAGCGCGCGCTGCTGCTGTCCGCCGGAGAGAGCGCCTACCTGACGGTGGGCCAAATCATCAATCCGCATGGTGGTCATGGCGCGGGTCACCGCCTCGCTGTCCTCTTTTTTAAAACGGCGCCATGGGCCGAGCAGCGGATAGCGCCCGAGTTCAACAAGCCGTCGGACGGTGATGGGAAAATCCCAGTTTACATCGGCGCGTTGCGAAAGGTATGTCACTTCATATGTGCTTTTCGTGATCGGTTGTCCCTGCCACAGGACACGTCCTTTGCTTACGGGCACCAACCCGACGATGCTTTTCATGAGCGTGCTCTTGCCGGCACCGTTTCCTCCCACCAGTGCCACGGCCGCCCCGCAGGACAGCTCCAGGCTTACCTTGTGCACTGCGCAGATGGGGCCGTAGTGGACGTGGATGTTTTCGAGGCGCAGTTTGTGCGCTCTGTGGGCAGAGCCGGGATTACTCATTTTGGCTCCAGCTGAAGGTTAAGATTTCATCGACTTCGCCATCAACCCAGAGGGTTTGTGAGCGCGCCTGCCGTGCGTCCGGTTCGACGATGATTTCAATGACGCCCGCGGCAGGAAGCCGGGATTTAAAAATGAATTCGGCGCCGAATTTATCAATCAGTACAGGAAAAGCGTGCTCAAACTCGATCTCGCCGACAGGCGTTTCCTGCCACAGCACGTGGTCGTCCTGCAGCAGCTTAAAGTGAGAAGGTTCTTCCGAGAAACGCAGTGTCACCCACGTCATCACAGAGTTGCCGTCGGCGTGTTGGGTTTGCTGAACGGGCTGTCCGCCTCGCGTTACCATCACAATCGGAAGGACAAGGCATACCCAGACTCCCAGAAATAAACCCCATTGAATGATCGGTCGGCCGCGCATAGGAAAACGTTAGCGGTTTCCGGCAAGCGCTTCAACAATGGTTGTGATGTTCGCGCGGATCATGCCCTCATAGGTGAGATCTTCCGCTGGCAGCGTGCCTGCATAAAGCCCGCCGCCCACCTTAATGCCCGTTTCTCTCACCATGCCGGCAATCACTTTGGGATTTGCGGTTTTTTCGGGAAACACGGCCCTAACCTCTTCATCCATCAGCGTCTTCACGACGTTTTTCAGGTATCCCGGATTGGGATTGTCTTCTGTGCTCAGTCCCTGGACCGTGACGGAGCGCAGTCCGAATTCCCGGCAAAAATATCCGAAGGCGGCGTGTGCCGTTGTCAATTCACGGTCTTTTCGGGGAATACGGGAAATTTCCTTTTGAGCCCATTCGTGAAGCCGGTCCAGCCTTTTTGCGTAGGCATGATAGCGGGTGTCGTAGGCCTCGGCATTTGCGGGATCGATTTCGGCGAATTGTTCGGCGATTCCCTTTGCCGCCCGCTTTGCACTTTTTACGCTGTGCCACCAGTGCGGATCGATAGATCCCTGTGCATGATCCGGGCAGCAGACAAAGAGATCGCCGGCTTCGACCCGAAGCGAAGGAACGGATCGGCCCGCTTCAAAAACGGGCACATCGCCCAGCGCCTGGCTGAAGTCCTGGAGATACGGCTCGAGTCCTTTACCGGCCGCCAGAATCAATGCCGATTCCGACGCAGTCTTCAGGTCGTCCGGAGAGGGGCTGAAGGTGTGCGGATCGGCTCCAAACGGCATCAGATCAATTACCTCGACGTCGGAGCCGCCCACCTGCCGTGCCAGATCACTGACGATTAGATTCAGTGAAGCGACCTTAAGAGGGGCGGCGCAGGCGGCCGCCCCGATCGCGACGGCTGCCAAAACGATCACATGTCTTCGTAGGTTGTGTGTGTACATCTTTTTACCCTGACTGCTGTGCTCTACTTCTACTTGCCTATCTCACTTCCGGTCCGCCCCAGCTCAGGCCCGCCTGCAGCCAGACCGAATGCTCATTGTCCATATCCTGAACGCTGTCGTAGTTGTACTGGAGCCTGAGCATCACGCGGCGGAACGGATCCAGATAGGTGGTGATCGCCGGGCTGACCCGGAGACGATTGGAACCTGCGAGTGCATCGTCGCCATCGACATATCCAATGCGTACACCGGCGTCCAGATGACGGTTTTGTGTGTAAACAACCTGGCTGTAGAGCCCCCACTCGGATCCGCCATTAAGGGGTTCATGCTCATCGTGGTGGCCGTGTTCTTCGTGCTCATCGTGGTGGCCGTGTTCTTCGTGCTCATCGTGCGGGTGTTCTTCATCGCCGTCATCGACGTTGCGAACTAAAACCTCGGTGAGCCAGGTCAGGGCACGGCCGCCGGGCTCCAGGCCGTTCTCGCGCCAGGTGTAGGAAACATCGGCGCCGAAGACGGTCAGACGTCGACCGTTTTCGTCATCCCCCAGAGCGAGAGACGCGCCCGCTTCGAAGGCATTGAAGTCGTCGCGGCGAAACTGTGCGAATGCGCGGCCCGAGCCGACGCCGTCGGAGAAGGACACTCCGTGACCGTGGTGATGCTGATGGTCCTCCTCGTGCGCTTCCTCGTGATGCTCTCCTTCTTCGTGTTCTTCTTCATGCTGCCCTTCATCGCCGTGGTCGTGAGCGTGGGCTTGCGCCTCGCCATACCCGGCTGTGATGCCGTACGCGGTCCCGATTCCCCGCTTGAGCCACGTGATGTCTCCGCCGTCAGTGATCAGCCCGTCGTCGCCGAGGAAGCTCCCCCACACCAGCGGCATGTCCACAAAGTCCCAGGCATGCAGGTGCTTGGCGTTATGGCGACCGAATCGTGAGAGCATTCGACCCCCGCGCACTTCGAACCCGCCGGGAATGTCTTTAAGCTTCAGGAACGCCTCTTCCCATTTATTTCCCCACTCCTCTTCAGCACCGTACGAAAAGTTGTGAACGACGTAGCCCTCGACGGGGCCCGCTCTGAGCGACAGGCCCGCTTCGAGACCCTGCACGGTCCCGTCTTCGCGCGTGGGGTCGTGATGCCCGACGGCCAGCTCCTCGGGATCCCCGGAGGAATCGCCGATGGCGCCATTGAAATGGACGCTGGGGGTGAAATCCAGCGGGCCGAGCGTGACCGAAGGAGCCACCCACTCGGGTTCTTTGGCGCCGGACTCCTCGGCGTGCGCGGTGGACACAAAGACACTCAAGACAACGGCAGGAACAACATGACGGAAACGCATAGCAACCTCCTCTTATTGATAATATATTATCACTTGATAATGACGTATCATTATCATACCCTCCCGGCATGTCAACAACGAAAAGGCAGACGCAGCAACGGACGGCCATTGTCGCCGTCATCGAGTGCATGGACTGCACATTCACCCCGCAGGAAGTCCTTGACCGCGCGCAGCGCGCCTGCCCGGGGCTTGGAATTGCCACCGTGTACCGGTCGATCCGCGACCTGATGGAGCAAGGCCGTATACAGCGTGTTGTCGTTGCCGGCAGCGTCCCCCGGTACGAGCGGACCGATGTGACGCATCACCATCATTTCCTTTGTGAATCCTGTGGGGCCGTGACCCCGCTGGAAGGTTGCGCGCTGAAAAAGACCTACCGGCTGCCTTTGGGGTTCAGGGCGTCATCTCACGAAATCATTTTCACAGGAATTTGTCCCGACTGCACTGAATCGGGAGGGGCCGCGAATGGTCGGGACGAAGCCTGCTGAGCATCCGGCACCATCAAGAGGGGGCTGTTTGCGGGCAGAGCCTGTCTGTTTTTACATGGCCGGCCTCCACCATCATTCAACTTCGCCAAGATCATGGTTTCTTCCGCCGGGGTTTTTTGTTTTACTCCGCGGCGTATGAAACCGAAAATTCTCATTATTACGGGTTACGGTGTAAACTGCGAGGCGGAGAGCGCCCATGCATGGGACCTCGCGGGGGCGGAACCGGTGCAGGTGCACATCAACGACCTCATTGAAAAGCCGCAGCAAATGCGCGATGTCCAGGGGCTGATGTTTATCGGCGGCTTCTCCTACGGGGACCACATGACCAGCGGCCATGTCTTTGCCCTGCGCGTGAAGCATCACCTGCGCGACGAGCTGCAGCAGTTCATCGACGACGAAAAAATCATCATGGGCGTCTGCAACGGGTTCCAGACCATGACCAAGATCGGGCTGCTGCCCGGCGTTGACGGTAATTATTTTAAACCCGGGGTCGCTCTCATGCAGAACGACTGCGGCCATTTCCGGAACGTCTGGGTCAACCTGACGTTTGAAAACGCCTCGCCCTGTATCTTCACCAAAGGGCTCGATACCATGCGGCTGCCGATCCGCCACGGTGAAGGCAAAATGTTCACCACGGACGACTCCGTGATCGAACAGATCGAAACCCTCGGCTGCGCCGCCGTCCGCTATGCGGATGAGGAGGGCAATCCGACACAGGAATTTCCGGCCAACCCCAACGGCTCGCTCAACGCCATCGCGGGGCTGTGCGATCCCACGGGCCGCATCTTCGGCCTGATGCCGCATCCCGAGGCCTACCTCTTTCCCGAAAACCACCCCAACTGGGACAAACAGAAACTCGACGGCACACTTCCCGCGCAGGGATTGGGGCTCAAACTTTTTGAAAACGGTGTAGCCTATCTCGTCGGCTGATTTTTCCAATGTGTTTGGAAAAAGCAGCAAGCCCTGCCACAGTCAGTTCCAAAGGTTGGAAAACACAGAAAACGAGTGCGGCTATTATTCTGGAAAAAGATATATCCGTCCGCTATTTTCAACCCATTCAAGACAGGTGAAGAAAAAAGATCGCCATGAAACCGAGTGTTTACATAGAAACGTCGATTGTGAGCTATCTGACCGCTCGTCCCGGCAATGACATTCGGGTAATGGCAAACCGGAACACAACGGTCGAATGGTGGGAAGACCGCCGTGGCAGCAGTCCACGGACTGGATTATTTGCTGACATGGGGAACTGCAAGCATATTGCCAACGCAGCCATGCGGCCAAAGGTGGAGGCGGTTTGCCGTCATCATGGATACGAGCCGCCGGTTATCTGCACGCCGCAGGAACTAATGGAGGAGTAAAAAATGATTTGGGAAGATCCAGTTGTAAAAGAAACACGGGAGCGCCGACAGGCATATGCCGCCCCCTTCCAGCATGATGTAGATGCCTTTTTTGAGGATATCCGCTCCCGGCAGGGACGGGAAGGACGCAAAGTCGTTGTCCGAAAAGCCCGTTCCCCCGAACCCAACGTCATGTGCGCCGACGAAGACCCGGGTGAGGGGTATAAGACGGGGTATCGGAAGACTGAGGACTGAGGACAGAAGTCAGAAAACTGAGGTCGGAAGGCAGACGGCGAAGAATCATTTTTAACACAGAGCAAACGAAGAAAAAGGAAGAACGGATAACCAATCTCGAATAACCAATAACAAATTTTAATGCGTTAACGCGCAGATCGTTTCTCTCGAAAATCGCCAGTTTTCATTCATCGGAACCAACTGAACGAAAACGCGCCACTCGGCGCGGCTCCTCTTTTATGTTTCTTTGACGGGTGTCTAGCGATGCCTTGTTGGAGGCGTGGACTTGGAATTCGCGTCCTTTTTACTCCATCAACTTAAACAGAACAGGATAGTTATTTTTGGAGAAGAAAAGAATTTTGTATTTTCTTGACCTCCGTTTGGTAAAAACCAATTAATAGCGAATTAGATAATGAGGATGAGAAAACAGATTGTTTTTGGCATCGTAGCATTTTTCGTTGTTGCGGCGGCGGTTGCTCTCTTTGTTCACATATTGTCGAGACAGACTTCGGGAGGAACCGAAGCAGATATTGGGTATGTATCTCAAATTCCACAGGTGTCTGATACGTTAGTTTCCATCACAGAGCTACCCAAACTTACGAGCAGGGAATTATTGAGAATTGATGAATTGATAGATGTTTTCAGCTCTTCGGATTTCAATGAGAAGAAGAGGGCAGGGGCGCTCGGAAAATTGTATGCGATACGAACGGAAATGACCGATAACGAGTTGAAAAGCTTTTGGGCGAGTTTGCTTGATGTGGCGAAGGCGCAGGGATTGGGCGCACAGTTTCATTCAAATGAACTGTGGGTGCTGAATGAGATTGGATTGCTTCTGAAATACAAGGGACTGCTTAACCAAGATGAGATTGGAGAGCAGGTTGGGTTTCTTGTCGGTATGTCGGCGGATGAAAACCAGATGCTTGCGGTAAGGCGAATGGCAATCACTGCGTTGGGTGACCTACAGGTTGAAACTGCTGTTCCAATGCTCAGCGACCTTCTTGAGGATGAACAGAACTGGAATACACCGGAGCTGGCGCGTAGCGCGACAATAGCTTTAAGTCGGCTGGATCCTGAAAGAGCGCTTCAGCCTGTTGCAGATGTTCTTTCAGGCACAACCAACAGTGCCGTTTTCGGTTCAGCAGCCTATGCCATGCGCGACATCGACTTGCCTGAGGTGTTAGCTACTCTGACAAAGAACCGCCATCGCATGGACGATAACATTTCAGTTGATAATACGATTACAGAGCTTTTTCCAGTGGTGACCAATGTTCTCGCCAACCCGTCTTCAACGTACATTTCTCATGCAATTGATGCCACGCAAAGTATCTGGCAAGAGCAGCAGCGCACAATCATTATTCAGCAACTCGAAGACATTGTTACAAACACCTCTGTATCTCCATCAGTTCGTCAACAGGCGGCGGGGCAACTTCTGGAGTTTTCAAAAATACTGCCCCGAGAGGATCGGCGAGAACTGCTGGATCGGCTAAGCGCGATTACATCTGACCCGCAGATCGGGAAGGTTAGGGAAGAAATTCGGCGGGAGAGCGGGGTGCGCCGATTAGCTCCCAAAGAGAAGTAAATGATGAACAAAACAAAGTTAATGTTAGCGGTAATTTGGGTGCTTGTTATTCGGGCTTATGCCGTGGAGTCAGGATATATAGCATCTGCGTCTCCCTCATCTTTTGTAGGAGGGGTGCCGACAGAGGTTACCGTGCGAGTTGTGAACACTGGCTCCAGTGATGATATGATCATTGAGTGGTATTCGTGTCCTGCAGGTTGGTCGATTACCCCCTCCTATTGGAATCCATATATGCCAGCGAATACATATTATGATGCTAAATTTACAGTTACGCCTCCAATCACGGGGGGAACCGGTGAAATTTGGTGGCAGTTTTTTGATGATGATATTTTAAGCAACGATTTATTACATGAGGGTTATCAGACGGTCAGCGCTTCTCCCTCGGGAAATAGTGGTTCCGGTTCGGCATATGGAAACACAATCGCTCAAGAATACGGCGATGCTGTATATTGTGATCTGGCTGACAAATGGGGCGATGTTAAGAACTATAATCACACAGGGGTGATTGCAGGGCTTGATGCTACTGAGGTGGTGCGTACATTTGAATCTACTGGTGCCGATGGGGATTCGACTACTGAAGGCCAGTTTATCGTTAACTTTTTGGTTGGTTCGTCTGGGTACTACGGAGCCTTCTGTAGTCGAGATTATACCGAGGGGATGCCGTTTGGAAAACGTCGAGCTATTGTCGGAACGGCAAGCGACTTGGAAGACGAGTACATTCAGTATCCTGAGCTTGCAGGAAATGCATTGGAGCCACAGAGCGGCTGGGGAACTATTATAAGTGTACCTGAAATTCAAGCGATTCGTTGTGATGGCTTGGTAGAATATTCGTATGAGGTAAATGGTGTTCGCGTGTGGAATAATTCCTCGGACATTCCGATTAGTTGGGATATTTCCCGAGATCCGGATAGTCATAACGATATGCCTGATTTAACTGTGGAGCCTGACGATGAGTTATCACCGTGGGCGCAACGCGGGGCGACCACAAGCTCGGCCACTGGCCCGGGCTATTCCGGCCCGCCGTGGCCAGATACGCGCATGACGTTGCCAGCTGTCATTAATAATCCGTTTCTGGAGGCAGAATTGTTAGAAGAAACTGATACGTATATGGATATTCGCTTAAGGGCAACTGATGAGTCTGGAATCTGGGGCTTTAAGTATTGGCCGTCGACAGAGGGCGAGGTGTGGGCTAGAAATCCGAATCGGCATCCGGTGTCTGATACATATGTACACGATATTCGAATTTTCAGTGAGGGGGATTTGACGGTACGAGCCATCGATCACGGCGGCAATTGGGTTCAGTCGACATATGAGCTTACCTTTGAAAATCAAGATGGGGACGAAGATCAGGACGGGCTGCCTGATTCGTGGGAGGAGGAGCATTTTGGCGGCGCGACGAATGCTAATCCGGGTGCAATCTGCTCAAACAGCGTAAACACAGTTTTTCAAGCTTACATTGCTGGACTGAATCCCAACGACCCCAATGCGGAGTTCTTAACCTCCATCCAGCCGAGACAGATTATACAGTGGCCGTGCATTTCGGGCCGGGTTTATTCGGTTTGGTGGACGACCAATTTGCTGGAAAGTTTCCAACCTCTGGAAACAAACATTCCATGGACGCAAGGCAGCTACACGAATCTGGATGCTCCACCGTGCAGTTACTACAAGATCAAGGTTCAGATCGAGGAGTAGCCCTCGTTTCCAAACCTTGGAAGCCGCGAGCCGCGGCGCGCATTTTATTTTCCAAACATTGGAAAAAATATAGCCCTTGCGACGCGAAACGCTGTGCCGCAACGCAGTTACTTCCAATGTTTGGAAAAACGGGCATTGACGGCGCGGAACTTTCCACGTAAAACGCCCGCTTTGTTCGGGTACAACCCATTAAAGGAGACAAACCATGGCAGTTATTGATTTTGGCGGTACCAAGGAAACCGTCGTCACCCGCAAAGAATTTTCGCTGGCGAAAGCCCGCAAGGTTCTCAAAAACGAAACCATCGCCGTCATCGGCTACGGTGTGCAGGGCCCGGCACAGGCCCTCAACCTGCGCGACAACGGCTTCAACGTGATCGTCGGTCAGTCCAAAAAATTCATGAAGGACTGGAACCGCGCCAAACGCGACGGTTTCAAGCCCGGCGAAACGCTCTTCGAAATCGAGGAGGCCGTTCAGCGCGGAACCGTTATTCAGTACCTGCTGTCCGACGCGGCGCAGAAGAGCTGCTGGAAAATGGTTGAGAAAAATCTGAACGCCGGTGATGCGCTGTACTTCAGTCACGGGTTCTCCATTGTTTACAACGACCTCACCAAGGTCGTTCCGCCGGACGATGTGGATGTGATTCTCGTGGCGCCCAAAGGCTCCGGCCTGAATGTCCGCCGCAATTTTCTGAGCGGTGCGGGCATCAACTCCAGCTTCGGTGTTCATCAGGACGCCACCGGTCATGCGGAAGAACGCTGCATGGCCCTCGGGATCGGCATTGGTTCCGGCTACCTCTTCCCGACCACCTTTGAGAAAGAAGTGACCTCCGACCTCGTCGGCGAACGCGGCATCCTCATGGGCGCGCTGGCCGGCGTCATGGAAGCACAGTACGATGTGCTCCGCAAAAACGGTCACAGCCCCTCCGAAGCGTTCAACGAAACCGTTGAAGAACTCACCCAGAGCCTCATTCGCCTTGTGGATGAAAAAGGCATGGACTGGATGTTCTCCAACTGCTCGGCCACCGCGCAGCGCGGCGCGCTCGACTGGGCGCCGAAGTTTAAGAAAGCCACGCTTCCGGTATTCAAAGACCTTTATAAGGCGGTTAAAAGCAAAGACGAAGCCAAACGCGTCCTGCGCGTCTGCGGCGCCAAAAACTACCGTGAGCGCCTGGAGAAAGAGCTCAAGGCCATCCACGACTCCGAAATGTGGCAGGCCGGCGCCGCTTCACGTGCGCTGCGCCCCAAAGGCAAAGCCAAAGCGATTGCCAAAGGCACCAAAGGGGTCGGCGGTCGCGCTAATAATTAGGATTCTCTTTCAGAGAAATGAAACGGGCTCCCGGACAGGAGTCCGTTTTTGTTTCATGCGCCCGGCAGCGTGCATGCCCGGGAGGACAGCCTTTGATCGGCCTGACAGGAGCTGGCATTTCAGAGCGCGGACCGCGCCGCTCTGAAGCCATTGCTGCAAAAGGATATCTTTCTAATTACCCCCGTCCGTTTATGAAAAGGATTTTAGATCATGAACTCCTGCAGGTCCTTACGCCCTGACACCCATCCCGCGCCCGTCGTCTCTCTGGTTTCCCTTGGCTGCGCCAAAAACACGGTGGATTCCGAGATCATTCTCGGCCGCTTTGTTGAGGCCGGCTGGATGATTGCCGAAGATCCGGCGGATGCGGATGTGTGCCTTGTGAACACCTGCGGCTTTATTCGGGACGCCCGTGAAGAGGTCGCATCGGTTCTGCACGAACTCCGTGCGCTGAAAGGACCGGACGGACCGGCGGCGATTGTGGCGCTCGGCTGCCTGGTGAAACGTGCCGCCGACCGTCCCGAATTCGATCCGTTTCTCGGTCCGGCCGATGCACGCGCCTCGTTTGCCGACTACAGCCGCCTGCCGGAAATCTGTATGGACCTGCTTGGCGAAAAATCCGAACCGGGCCGCATCGAGGGCTACCACGACTTTCTGCTGCGTCCGCGCCTGCGTATCGGGTCGCCGCACAGCGCCTGGCTCAAAATCGCCGAGGGCTGTTCCAATTCCTGCACCTTCTGTTCGATTCCTCAAATCCGCGGGCCGCAGATCAGCCGCCCGATGGACGACATTCTCAGCGAGGCCCGCGCGCTGCTCGAGGCCGGCGCCGTTGAACTCAATCTGATTGCGCAGGATACCACGGCCTACGGGCGCGACCTCGACGGCGAATTCAGCCTCGCCGCGCTGCTGCAGCGCCTGCGCGATGAATTGGATGAAGACGTCTGGTTTCGGCTGATGTACGCCTGTCCGCAGCACCTGACCGGGGAGGTGCTTGCCGTGCTGGCTTCCGATCCGCGCTTCTGCCCCTACATCGACATGCCGCTTCAGCACATTTCCGACGCCATGCTCCGGGCCATGGGACGTCCGCTCGGCCGTTTCCAGACATTGAAAAAACTCGATCAGATCCGGAGCATTCTGCCGGACGGCGCAATCCGCACCGCCTTTATTGTCGGGCACCCCGGCGAGACGGAGACCGATTTTGAAGAGCTGCTGGATTTCGTGCGGGAAGGCCGCTTCACCCATGCCGGGGTGTTTACCTATTCGTCCGAACCGGGAACCCCGTCCGGTCAACGTCCGGACGATGTGCCCGCCGATGTGAAAGAACAGCGCCGGGTGCTGCTGATGGAGGCGCAGCGCGAGGTGTCCGCCGAGCACTGCGCCGCGCGCGTCGGGCAGACGCTGGAGGTGATGATCGACGGGGAAGCGCAGGCGGGACTGCTCGGCCGTTTACAGCAGCAGGCGCCGGAAGTGGACGGAGCGGTTTTTCTGCCGCCGATTCGGGATGCCGTTCCCGGAGACCGCTTGGGTGTCACCGTTACCGATGCAGGCGATTACGATCTGTTTGCTGAATAAGATATTCCGGTGCGTTGTGCGCACCGGAGCGCGGGGTGCGCCTGCGCCGCCGGTTCGTGACGGTCTGCAATTGTCTGCTGCGGTTTGAGCGGATGCACGAAGATTGCTTTTCCGGCACGGAGGGCGGGGCAGGCATACTCACAGGCACCGCAGCCGCGGCAGCGGTCCGGATTGACGACCGGGCAGGCCACATCGCCGCGCCAGACGGTTTCGATAGCGTTGTAGGGGCAGTATTCATCGCAGACCATACAGTATTCGTTGTCGGCCCAGGCGAGGCAGCGGCCTTTCTTTACTTTTGCGATACCGATCTGTGTGCGCCGTTTTTCATTGTCGTTCAGTGTGCGGATGGCGCCGGTTGGGCATGCCTGGGAGCAGCGATTACAGGATTCCTCGCAGGTTCCTTCGTCAAAAGACAGCTCGGGCATGGCCAGCTCGCGCAGAGGTGCGTTCTTTTTGATGCGGATGATTTCTGAGGGGCAGACCCGGACGCAGGCGTAGCAGCGCGTGCAGGTGTCGGCAAATTGCTCCGTGGCTCCCGGCGGCAGGACAGACGGCCGGCTGTCCGGGGTCCGTACCGCCGGAAAAACGGCCGCCGCCGCGCCGCCGATTCCAAGCCCGGCCAGGAACTGCCGGCGGTCGCGCCGAAATGCGGCTTGTCCATTTCGGCGGTTCAGCAGATCGAAACTGTAGCCCAGCGGACAGAGGTGCGTGCACCAGACCTGCGGCTGAATCAAACTCAGCAGAAGAAAGAGCGGAATCAGCAGGCCGGGGATCCACGCGGCCGCATGATACCACGCCCCCGCGCGGCTGATTGTCGAGAGCGGATCGACCCACAGCAGCAGCGGCAGGCCGAATACGGAAGCGGAAAGGATGATCCAGAAAATCAGTGCGTTCAACCGGATCGGCAGAATTTTCTTTTTCAGACTGATTCTGCTGGGCAGGGCATAGATCGTTCCGAGCGGACAGATCTGTGTGCAGAAGAGACGGCCTTTAAATACTGCCAGCAGCAGAACAGTCGCGGGAGGCAGCGTCCAGAACAGCCCGGCATACCCCGTGCGCTGCGCAATGGATTCGGCCAGCAGTGTGAACGGGCTCAGTGCCGGAATCAGCCGCTTCATACCGGCCGGAAGAGGCCCGCCGATGATTAGAAAAAGAGCGAAAGTCAGAATCAGCAGCCGCACGATCCATTGAAGACTTTTGGTTTTGGGCATGGGGCGGCAGACTCCTTGTCGTAGGCTCACGTCGGGTTTCGGGGCTTCTCTGAAGCCCGAAATCAACGGGTTGTGTGTTTTGTCAGACGTCGATGCGGTGGATGTTCATGCGGCCGATGTCGGTTTCACCGATTCCCATTTCGCGGGCAATATTCAGATAGTTCACCTCCGACAGGGGGTCGTCGTGAAAGAGCAGGGCCGCTACGGTATCGGCGGCGACCTGGTCTTTGGAGAGGATGATCTGATGCGGATGGATCATGTCCGGCGACGGTCCCTGCGGGCCTTTGCTGGTCATGCAGTGCGTGGCATCCACAATCGCCCAGGTCGGTTTTATAAAGCTGGAAAAGTCGGCGATGCACTGGTGCAGCCCCTTGGCATGCCACATCCGGCGGCCTTCAACGGCGCCCATCCAGTTTTTCATGCAGAGGGTCAGTTTGCCGCCGCCGTGATGTTTGGCCACCGGCATATTCACAACGGCGTCGGCTTCAAGAAACGGACGGGCGACCTTTTCAGTTTTCAGTGTGCGGCCGTGGGGGATGTCCACCGCCTCAAAAAGGTCCCGGCGGTTTTTAAGATCAATCATTTCCACGCCGTGTCTTTCGGCCGCATCGCGCAGCCCGCTGGCCGCAAACGATTTTTCAGCGCGATGACAGGGCATCTCCGGCATGATCACATTCACGCCGCCTGCCAGCGCAATCTGCAGGAACATATCCACCAGCTCCGGATTGGTGTTGGCGGCTTGTTCCGGTGTGCGTTCCCAGGCCGCATTCACTTTCAATGCAACGGTTCGGGCGTTCGGTCCAAATCCGCCGTTGGCAAAGACCGTTTTCATACAGGCGGCCATCCGTGTGTAATTGCTGCCGCCGGTAAACACCCACACATCGGTTGGTTTGCTTTCGGCGGCCCGCAGGACGGACGGACCGGCGACGAGTGCGGCCGAGCCGAGGACTCCGGATTTGACAAATTCACGCCGGGACAGATGGTTCATAAGGGCCTCCTTGTACCTGTCAATTCTATCATAGAATAGACCGTGACCGGTTGCGTTTGATGATCAGGACTGCTATTTTATATTCAATCTCAACAAGAAGGTTGCCATGAATGCTGAAAAAAACTGCTGTCGTCCGTATTCTTCAAAGGTTGTGGATGGCGTCGAACGCGCCGCGAGCCGCGCCATGCTTCACGCCGTCGGATTTAAACGGTCCGACTTTCAAAAGCCGCAGGTGGGCATTGCGTCCACCTGGAGCATGGTCACGCCCTGCAACATGCACATCGACAAGCTTGCCGAAGCCGCCGGGAAGGGGGCAGACAAGGCGGGCGGCAAGTCTGTTCTTTTCAATACGATCACCATTTCCGACGGGATCTCCATGGGCACCGAGGGAATGAAATACTCTCTCGTCTCGCGCGAGGTCATCGCCGATTCCATCGAAACAGTCGCCGGCTGCGAGGGCTTCGACGGACTTGTCGCCGTCGGCGGCTGCGATAAAAACATGCCCGGCTGCATGATCGCGCTGGCGCGCCTCAACCGTCCGTCCGTTTTCGTCTACGGCGGAACCATCCTGCCCGGCTGTCACAAAGGAAAAGACGTCGACATCGTCTCCGTCTTTGAGGCGGTCGGCCGCCATGCACGCGGCGAGATCGGGGACCGCGAGCTTGCGCAGATCGAAAAAACAGCCATTCCCGGCGAGGGCTCCTGCGGCGGCATGTACACCGCCAACACCATGGCCTCCGCGATCGAAGCGCTCGGCATGAGCCTGCCCAACAGCTCGTCGCGCATCGCCGCCTCCCAAGACAAGGCGCAGGAATGCCGCGACGCAGGCGCGGCCGTGTTGAAACTCATCGAAAAGGACATCACCCCGAAAAAAATCCTGACACGCAAAGCGTTCCTCAATGCCATCACCGTCGTTACTGCGCTGGGCGGCTCCACCAACGCCGTGCTGCACCTGCTCGGCATGGCGCATGCCGCCGGCGTCAAACTTTCTCTGGATGATTTCACAAGGATTGGAAAAAAAACGCCGGTATTGGCGGACCTCAAGCCGAGCGGAAAATATGTGATGGCTGATCTCGCCGCTATCGGCGGCGTCGCCCCGCTCATGAAGCGACTGCTCAAAGCCGGCATGCTGTACGGCGACTGCCTGACCGTCACCGGTAAAACGCTCAAACAGAACCTCGCGTCCGTCAAAGGCTACCCGCGCGGGCAGGACATTATCCGTCCGCTGAACCGTCCGGTGAAGCCGGAAGGTCATCTGATCATTTTGCGCGGCAACCTTGCCCCTGAGGGCGCGGTTGCCAAAATCTCCGGTAAAGAGGGCCTGGCTTTTAACGGCAAAGCCATTGTTTTTGAATCCGAAGAAGAGGCGCTAAAGAAAATCCTCGACGGCAGCGTGCAGGCGGGGCATGTCGTCGTCATTCGAACGGAAGGCCCGCGCGGCGGCCCCGGTATGCGCGAAATGCTTTCGCCCACTTCCGCGATCGTCGGCCGCGGGCTCAGCCAAGACGTTGCGCTGATCACCGACGGACGTTTCAGCGGAGGCAGTCACGGTTTTGTGATTGGACACGTCACCCCCGAGGCCTTCAACGGCGGGCCGATTGCAATTGTTCACGACGATGATCCCATCCAAATCGATGCGGAAAAAGGAACGATCAATCTCGGCATTTCAAAGGCCGAAATGAAGCGGCGATTCAATGCCTGGACACCGCCTAAACCGCGCTACGAACGCGGCGTGCTTGCCAAATATGCCCGGCAGGTACAGTCTGCCTCCTGCGGTGCCGTCACTGATTAAAACCATAAGGTTTTTATTGCGAAGGATTTATGCATTTTTTCCCATACCTTTAAAGGTGTGGGATATATTTCAGATTTATTTTTGTTAAATATTGATAATCAATAAATTGCAGTATCGGTAATCCCGCACGTTTAAACGTATGGGATTTCATGGTTTTGGCGCCGGGTTTTGCAGCTGGTTTATGATGTACGGAAAAAGGGTGGGCATAAAACATGCTTTTGTTTTGAGAACTTTTGGCGTATGAGGAGGAGCGATGGACAAAGAAGTAAAAACAAGTCAGCAGGAACTCGAACAGACGGCCGCGGCGCTCGAGCAGATTCTGGAGGTGATGCCCGACGATCCGTTTACGATGCGGGCGCTGTATGAGACGTCGTTGAAACTGGAACAGCCCGAGAGGGCGTTAAAGTGGTTGACGCGTCTCGACGATTTTGCCCGGTCGGCACAGGATGTGGAACAGATGGATTTTGTGCTGGAGCAGTATGCGTCGGTGGTGGACGAGATGCCCGATGTGCGCAAGCGGATGGATCGGCTGGAAGAGCTGAAACTGGTCGCCGGGCTGAGCGAGGAATCCAGTTCGGTTCCGGCACCGGCATCCTCCGCGGCCCGGACCGGGAAAAAACCGGACGTGGAACCGGAACTGGCGCTGGCGTGGGAGCTGTTTCAGGATGAGCAGCTTTCGCAGGAGGAGTATTCCAATGTGCTCCATGATCTGACGGAGATGTCTTCGCACAAACTCAGCGTTCCTCTGAGTGTCCTCCATGTGCTTCATGACCGCAATTTCAGCCGGTTTGAGCGGCTGATGAGTCATTTGAGTCAGCGTAGCGGGATTCCGATTGTGTCGCTCAGTCTCTTTGAAGAGCGCGAAGAACTGCGCGGTGTGCTTCCGCTGGAATGGATCAGCCGGCGCGGGGCGCTTCCGTTCGGATTTGTCGGCGGGGAGTTGATGGTGGCGGTTCTGAATCCGCGGAATCGCGAGCTGCTTGATGAGGTGTCGGCCTATACGGGGCAGTCCTGTCATGCCTATCTGGTTTCGCCGCAGGAATATGACCAGCGCCTGGCCGCGATTAAAAAAGAACTGGCCGCCTGATTTATTCGCCGGGGGAGGGGGCGGGCCGGGTGTTTTCCCGGTTGATTTTGAGTGTGTCGCCTGCACCGAGGCGGAAAAGCTGTCCGTTGTATTCCACCACAATATTGGATGTGGAGATGGAGCGGATCTGTGCGCCGTTGATTATACTTCCGGGCATGGCCACCTGATTGTTCACCGCGGCGACCGCTCTGCCGTTTTCGCCAACCAGCATTCCCTGACAGACGATGTGTCCCGATGTTTCCTGTTGGGGGTCGAGTTCGATCTGATCAAACAGCCGGTTCCATTCATCGGTGCGGATGCGTGCGCGGGTGAGCGGATGCGGGGCGGAGGCTGTGAAGGGCTGTTTCAGAGCTGAACTGAGCGCGGCGGCACCCTGATGAAATGCGAACACGCTGAAGATCAGTCCGGCTGCGGCGGAACCGATCAAAAGGATCAGCAGTCCATTGCGCAGCCACCGGGGCGTTGTACGCGGAATACGGGCCGTTTGCGGGGTCTCATTCATACAAGTTATTCTCAAATATGTGAAAAATAGCGCAGGCGGGGCTGAAAGGAAATCTTTTTTCGGGTCGTATTCTTGCTTTTTAGAAAACAGGCGGATGCTGGCATGGCATGTGCTTTTTAATTATGCGAAATGAAAGCAACATCGACTTACTGGAAACGCTTATCGGTGCTGGATGCAGCGATTATCGCGGGGATGCTGGGGATTTTTTTGGCGGTGGCCGTGCCGCTGGTGCGCGGGGCACTGATTCGGCACCGGACGGCCGAGTGTGCACGCAAGATTCTGGTGGCGGCTGAGGCCTTCGACCTGTATGCCGCCTCCAGCGGGCGTTATCCTTCCAGCGACTCGATCGGCGAGCGGATGCCTTATCGGCTGCGCAGCGCGTTTGAACAGTACGATATGGATTGGTGGAATCGGGAAACCGAACTGGGCGGACACTGGGGCTGGTACAGCAACGGGACGGCGCCGTCCGTGGTCATTTCCGGTGACGATCTGTCCGAGCGGTGTATGAAACGTCTGGACGAACTGCTGGACGACGGGAACCTGGAAACAGGTGCGTTTCTGTGTCGCGCCTCCCGCTATCATTATGTTATCAACACAAAGGTTTTATGAAATGGGTGCCGTCAACAAAAGGAATGACGCTGGTCGAAATGATGCTGGCCGTGTCCTTGATTGCGCTGTTGGCGGCGGTGATGATCCCGGCCCTGCGGGCGGCGATTCGCGGGCGCGAAAACGCGGAATGCGCCCGCAAACTGCGTACCGCCATTGAAGCGTTTGAGCTTTACCGTTCAGAAAACGGGTCGTATCCGCCGGATCAGATTGTACCCTCCGAGACGGAGGTGCCGTTAATGGAGGATTACTATTTTCCGTACTACGGTATTGACTGGTGGGCGGATGAAACGGATCTGGGCGGCCGCTGGGACTGGGACGTAGGGTATCACGGGTTTGCGCAGTCGATTTCCATCTGGAATGCGGATGTGTCGCAGAAACAGCTTGAAGAGTTTGACAATCTGGTTGATGACGGGGATCTCGGCACCGGCCGCCTGCGGATGGTCGGGTCGCAGTTTCATTATATTCTGGAGGAATAGCGCTTGAAACGAGGGGGACACAGATCCGGGATGACGCTGGTGGAAGTACTGATTGCGCTGGTACTGATTTCTGCGGCGGCGACGGTGGTGTATCAGGGCATTTTTTATTCCTATCGCACGATGATGCGCTCGCGTGCGCGCCTGGACGCTCAGGGGATTGCCTTTGATAAGCTGTGGGAGTTGTTCAATATGCCTTATAACGATCTGCCCAGTTCGGCGAATTACGATTCGGAGCCGACACCCGAAGGCAGCCTTTTTTCCACCAACGGCATCATTGAATTTGCCATTCTTCCGGAAACCAATGCACCGCTCAACTGGATTGAATACTGGGAAATGATTGTTCAGGTTCAGGTGCCGTCCAACAGTCCGCTTTTCTCGGTGACCGATACCAACGGGGCTGTGATTGCCGGCGCGCCCGGTCCGGTTGCCACCTATACGGTTCTGCGATATCGGGGGGATCGATGATGAGAATCAGAAATCAGAGGTCAGAGAACAGAGGTCAGAGGACAGAGGTCAGCGGACAGGGGGCGGCGGGCAGCGCTCAGCGATCAGAGCGTTATGCTTCGCAACCCGCATGCCGAAAAGGCTTTACGCTCACAGAAATCATGCTGGCGGTGGCCATTTCGGTCTTTGTTTTTGCAGGGATGGGGGTGCTGCTCAATCGTGCGTTTTCGCTTTGGATGGAAGGTGCCGCCCGCTGGAAACTGGCACAGCACACCCGCATCGCACGCGAGCGCATCTTGCGCGGCGGATTCAACAATCCGTCGGAGGGGCTTCTCCGCGCAACCGATATATCCATTGTTGAAATCAACAATGCACTCAATGTCGCTTATGCAACCGAGACGGATTTCTACGGGATTTGCGCCTACACCAATATCTTCAGCCCCCGCATGTATCTGGTTGATCAGAATACGATTTCTCCGTACTGGTCCGGCGGCTACAACCGCTGGCGCTGGGCGGTGCGCAACGCCAACAACATGCCAATCCCCGATACGGAAGTGACGCACATGACGGCTGAGCACACCACGCCGGTTGTTTCGCTGACCTACCGGATGCGCTATTCCGCGCTGGGACGAACGTTTACCCAGCCCTGTACCATCCGGGCGCATCTAATCAATGAAAATGACTGAACCCATGACGAATTCCGGACAGAAAAAGGGTTTTATTATGACGGCGGTGCTGATGATGCTGCTGGTCGGCGCCCTGCTGGCCGGCGCGCTGGTCGTTTCCGCCCGCCAGACCCTGCAGACGGTGCGCAACTGGGAGCGGCATGACCAGTGCCTGTTTGCTGCTGAAACCGCAGTGGAGAAAATCAAGTCCAATCTGTACGAGGCCTTCCGGCAGCAGCATGCGCTGTCACGCAGCTGGGACGATATTTACTGGATTCAGAACCATGCCGCCACCTATTCAGCCAACGGAAGCCTGTCCGATATTCTCGGTCCGGCCACCGCGTACGATTATTCCGATGCGGAGGTAACGGTTGATGTGCGGCCCGGTCAGGTCTTCGGTGTGTCGATTGAGGAAAGACAGATTCTCGTTACCAACGAGGTCACGGCCGTGCTGGACGGTGAAACGAGATCCTTTGAGGAAGTGGTTCGCTATACACTTGTCCGGTCCAGTGTCTTTGACCACGCCTATTTCATCAACAATTTCGGCTGGTTTTACGGTGTGGACTGTGTCGTCAACGGCGATATCCGCTCCAATTATGATGTCGAGCTGCGCTCACGAAATCTGGTGCTCAACGGGCATTCCTATGCGGCCGGAATCAACGATATTAATCGTCCATACCAGACCTGGAGCTGGTGGACCTATCGAAACGACTCCTACAGCGACCATTTTCGCCCCACCTATCATGTCGATCAAAATCGAAGTAATGACGAAAGCGTGTTTGAATTCGGTTTTGATGATGCCGACACCCACGACCATGTGACCCAGCTCGACATGCCCTACATCGGCCTGCTGGATGACTACAAACAGTATGCCGTGGACAACACCGGCATGCTCTCCAACAGCTCGGTTGTTGTAACCAATGTGTATGAAGGGCCCGGACCCAGCGGCATCGACGGTGCCCCCGACGACGGCACCCTCTATCTGCGCGGAACGGCCGCCGATCCGATCGTCATCGACGGCCCCGTGGTCGTGGACGGCGACGTCATCATCGATGGCTATTACACCGGGCAGGGTACCCTCTATGCCGGGCGCAACATTCACATCATCGGTGATGTGATGGCCACCAATCCGCCGGTCTGGGAGCAGCCCGACACCGAAGATAACTTTGAGGACAACACCCTCCCGGACAACCTCGAGCGCGACTTCCTCGGTCTGTGTGCCAAAGGGGCCGTGGTCATCGGCGATCACCGTACACTCAGCAGCTGGTCGCGCTATTTCCGCCCGCCTTTCACCAGTCCCTATGCAGTCAGCGCCACGGACGCCGGTATCGGCTATGTCTCCTATGTCTCCAACGGGGTCAGTTATTTTGACGGCGACTATACCGGATCCTCCGGTCTGCGCGTCGATGCCTCCAACCCGAGCAACGGGGTGACCCGCAGCTTTTACGAGCCGAGCGTCTCCTCCGCGGAATTTCACAGCTACAGCCCGTCCTACGACATCGGGCAGATCGATGCCTTCATCTACAACAATCATCTCACCATCGGCCGCTTCCGGCGCAACGCGATGGTCAACGGCGGCATTATCTGCCGCGATGAAGCCCTGTTCCCGGGCGGGCGCATGTACATGAACTGGGATCCGCGCGTTGCGCTCGACGACGATTTCACCCCCTTTCTGCCCATGGATCTCGGTCCGGCTGAAACCATCAAATGGCGCGAGGTTTCCCCGTGAGTCGGCGCCTGCGCATACTGCTTCTGATGCTGTGTTGGCTGCCGGCCGCCGCCCCGGCTTTTTTCCCGCCGGATGCTGAATACCGACAGCAGGAGATCCTCGAATATCGACGGCGCAAAAAAGCCCAGTATGCGGAAGCCAACCGGCGGCATGAAAAACAGATGATTGTTCAGGATTCGCGGGTCCGCAGTCGGCTGGCAACGCCGTTCTGGATGCGGGGCAGTGTACAGACCGGTGTGGTCCGCGGCCCGCAATCGCCCCGGGAACAGGCCGCCGCGCAGAGTGCACAAAGAAACAATCGCCTTTTGGTATCCATTTTGCTTATCGTACTGATCGGAATCGCCGTTCTCTGGGTCCGTCATGCGACCCGGCGCATGGATGAACAGGATGAAACATCGTGGCATTGAGTCTGAATAAAAAATAAAACGTGAGCCGGGCGCACGGCGGCCCGCCAACCTGCTGGGGCTGGATTTTGCCACCGGCGGAATCAAGGCGGTGCGGCTGAAAAAAGCCAAGGAGATCATCACTCTGTGTGCCGCCGATATCCTGCCGCCGCTCGGGCTCGATGCGGAGGAGCGCCCGCCGCTGCCCAAACCGCTGTCGGCGTATTACACGGCTCTTTGCGCCACGATCGAAAACGCTTCGCTGCGCGTCTTTCAGCAGACGCTGACCGACGAAAGCAGTCTGGAGCAGGTCGTGCGCGGAAACCTGGGCGTCGGCGACGACATGCGCGTCGGCGGCATGGTGCTTCAGCGTGCCCGCGGCAAACGCGACAGCACCCTGCTCGGGGTTGCCGTTCCTGAAACGTCTGTGCAGCACTACCTCGGGCTCTTTGCCAACGGGGCCCCGGCGCCGCACTCGCTCGAGCTTTCCGGACTGGCCGCCTTCTCCGCCTTTCTGTTCAGCGCCGGGAAACAGACCGCCAACCAGACGGTCTGCCTGATCGAAACCGGCGCGCGCTTCACCTATGCCGCCTTTCTGCATCGCAATCAGCTGCAGATGATCAATCGCTTTGACATCGGCGGCGACGCCCTGCAGCGGCAGGTGGAGCTTTCGCTCGGCGTCGATGCCGACATGGCCGGCACCATTCTCGCGGGCGGCTCGGTCGATGTGTCGGGTCCGGTGCGCAGTGTGCTCAATCCGCTCACCAAACAGCTTGCGGTCTACCGGGAATTTGTCGAACGCCGGAATAAAACGGCGCTCTCCGCCGTGTATATGTCCGGCGGGCAGGCCGGATCACCGTACTGGCAGACGGCGGTCAAAGACGCGCTCGGTTTTGTTCCGCAGGTCTGGAATCCGTTTGAGAACATCGAGGTGCCGCCCGACACATTTCCGGAGCAATATCAGGGACAGGAATCGCGCTTTGCCGCCGCCGTGGGAGCCGCGCTGGCCGGAATGGAGGCGGTATGAGTCTGCAGATCAATCTCCTCAAAAAGTCCGAGCGGCGCTATCAGGGCATCGTGAGCATGAAGGTCATGGTGCTGGGGTCCGTCAGCGTCTTTATCGGCATCACGGTCGTCGGGCTTGCGCTGGCCGGCATCTCCCGCATGACGCTGCGCGCCAATCTGGAGCGCGCCCGGCGCGAATGGAGCCGCATTCAGCCCGAGGCCGCCGCGCTGCGCGTCAATCATGCGGCAACATCCGCCAACCGGAAAATGCTCAGCCGGCTGAACGCCTGGTCGCAGGGCGAACACGCCACGCTGCACCGGATTCTTTATGCCGTTCAGTCGCGTGTTCCGCGCAAAATGGAACTCGACAGCCTGCGCGCCGGCATCGAACAGCTTTCCGATGAAGAGCCCGCCTTCAATGTTCTGCGCATGAGCGGCCGGGCGCAGGGCGAACTCACCGCAGTCAACGCCAAACGCGATTTCAATGAAGAGGCCGCGCTGCGCACATTCTGCGGCGAAGTCAAACTGGTGTCCTCACAGCGCGAAGCCGGCGACGTCTGGAGTTTCGCGTTTGAAGGCCGCCGCGAGCTGGAAGGGGATGCCCCGTGAACTGGTCCGCCCTGACCAAAAAGCAGAAAAACATGGTGATTGCCACCGGTGTGCTGGCCGTCATTCAGATCCTCGTGCTTGCGCATCTGTTCGGCTGGACCCGGCCGTCGTCGGGCAGCCGCGGATCGGCCCGGGAGGAACTGGCGGATCTTGAAGAAAAAATTGAAGACGCCCGCCTGCTGATCGCCCGCCGGAAAATCATCACCGACGAGCTCAACGCCAGTATCGCCGACCTCGAAACACTGACGGCCTATACGCCCACGCGTTCCGACCGCTATGCGTGGGCCTATGAATATGTATCCCGCGCCGCCACGCAGACAGGCATTGAGCTCGACAGTCTCGAAGAGGTGCTCTTTCTCGGCGGCGAAGAGGACGAAACAGACGATTCGGAAAAAGAACCCTACCAGATCCGCGTGTCCACGCTCTGCGGCTACAACCGGCTGGTCGAATTTATCTGGCGCCTCGAAAAAGGCAATCCGCTGCTGCGCATCAAAGATGTGGAAATTACCGCCATGCGCGACCTGCCCGAACGCCATCAGGTGCGCATCACGCTGCAGTGGCCCGCCTTTGTCGAAATCAAACGCGGAGGGGCCGAATGATTTATTTCCGGACCATTTTTCGCATGTATGGGAGCCTCTTGCTGCTGCTGCCGCTGTGCGGCGCACGGGCACAGATGCCGGCGCTCGACAATCTGCCGGCGGCGGAACCGGACGCGCAGGAGACGCCCCCGCTGCTTGCCGATCTGCCCGCTGACACTGCGGCCGAAAATGGACAGCCTGAAACCGGCGGCGAATGGGACCGTGAACCGCTGCGCGATCCCTTCTGGCCGGTGGGCTGGTTCCCCGAAAACTGGCAGAGCGACGAATCGGAAGCCGGCGAACAGGGCAGCCTGGACGATGCCGGCTGGCGGGCCGCCGCCGAACGGCTCGCCATCAGCGGAACCAGCCGCATGGGCGATCGAACGGTCGCACTCATCAACGGCGAAATCAAAAAAACCGGCGACACCGTTTTTGTCATTTATCAGAACAAAGAATATCATTGGAAAATTCTGTCCATCGCCGACGACGGTCGGATTCAATTGAAAAAACACATCATTCGCTAAACCCCAGGAGCCGAACATGAAATCAAAATGGATGTTATTCGCGCTGCTCATCGTTGCCGCCGTTGTCCTCTGGGCACAGACCCGCACCGACGAGCCGGCCCGCCCGGAGCCCGCTCCCGCCCAGGTCAGCGCTCCGGCCGAACCCGCGCCTGAGCCGCAGCCCGACCCCGCACCTGAGCCGCAGTCCAGGGCCGCCGGCGAGGCCGTTGTGAGCGTCGAAACCGCGCCGCAGCCCGAGGCGGTTCCCGACGAAGACGTCATGACCGTCGCCCCTGCCGCGGAAGACGACATTGAAACCGTGGAAGTCGATCGCGCGCTGGCCGGGCAGGGTATGATCACCGGCGGACTCATCTCGCTCAATGTCAAGGGCGTGGAGC
The DNA here is from genome assembly GCA_964542135.1 of uncultured Verrucomicrobiota bacterium. GTDB lineage: Bacteria > Verrucomicrobiota > Kiritimatiellia > Kiritimatiellales > Tichowtungiaceae > Tichowtungia. The sequence continues at coordinate 27,820 of CAZITJ010000001.1, read as the reverse complement.
TCAGCAACGTCATCCGTCTGTTTGCCGAACTCTCCGACGCCAACATCATCATTCCCGATCTGCAGACCGGTGAAGAGCCGGTGCGCGTTGACGTCAACCTGAAAAACGTTGAGTGGAAACCGGCCCTGCAGGCCATCCTCGACACGCACGATCTCGAGCTCTACGAAAAAGTGCCCGGCACCGCGGTGTACAGCATCCGCGAAAAAGCCGCCGACGCGCCCGAACCGCTCAGCGTGCGCCTGTTTAAACTCAACTTCGCCACGGTCGATGCGGTGGCCGAAATGCTCAAAAACCTCGTTCCCGAGCCGGGGAAAATCTCCGTCTTCCCCTCGCGCAACACCATTGTTGTGCAGAGCACCGCCGCCAACCTGGCCGAAGTCGACGACATCATCGGTGCCATCGACCTGCCGCGCCAGCAGGTCTTCATCGAAGCCAAGTTTATGGAACTTACCGACAGCGCGTCCGAACAGCTCGGCATCGACTGGCAGGTGCTCGGCGGCTACGGCGTCGGCCTCAACGGCATCGGCGGCAGTTATCAATACACCGACAGCAAACAAGACGGTATCGATAATACACGGACCGACACGATCAACAACGAGCAGAGATTGACTGAAAATCGATACTGGGATGTGGAAGGAAATCGCTTCGAAAATCTGGAATCGGAAAAATATCTCGATGAAGATGCGCGTTCAATTAACGATCCTGATTTATCGAGGCGGTTTTTTGATATCACACCGACACGTCTGTCTGAATCGTTGTCGGAAAACCTTTCCAAATCGGTCTCCGAACTTACTTCGCTGGATGAAAGCACCGTCACGCGTGCGCTGGGTGCCACGCTCAGCGCCGACGATTTCCGGCTGGTGCTTGCCGCCCTCAAGGAGGTCGGCGGTACCAAGGTGGTTTCCAATCCCAAAATTATTGTGGCCAAGGAGGAAATGGCCACAATTCATATAGGCCGTGAAAAACCGAATGTAAAAGGAACCATCCAGACCGCCGGGGATTCCCAGAGCACCACCACCTATGAACTCGACCCGACGGAACGTTATTTTAAAGACGGCATTATGGTGGATGTGACACCCACCATCAACACCGCCAGCAACATCACCGTGAAGATTCAGCCGACACTCGACCGGCTGGATACGCTGCCGTTTACAGCCCCCGACGGCACCGAGTTTTACGGCAAAACCACCAAAAAAATCGACACACTCTTCTCGCTGGAAAGCGGTCAGACCGCGGCCATCGGCGGGCTGACACAAAACACGTCCGACGATGTGGAGCGCAAGGTTCCGCTGCTGGGCAATATTCCGCTGCTCGGCCGGCTGTTCCGCTACAGTTCGGTTGTGGAAGGGCAGAACGAAACCATTATTTTCGTAACGGTCGGTCTCGCCAATCCGGAACAGATCAACATGGAAACCGGACTGCCCGCCGAGGCTACGCTGGCGCGGCGCTACGACGTGCAGGCCCGCACAGATCGGAAAATCCGCGACGAAGAACAGAGGCTTTTTGAACAAACCGAGGCCGAACGGCTGGCGGATCGTCTGGAAACACTGCGTGCGGCACAGCAGAAACAGGCGCAGGAAAACGAATAAACACGCCGGGCGGTGTCCGGGCCGCCGAACCGATTTTAAAAGGATAGGGGAGTCATGAAAAAACAAACAGGCTGGACGCTCGTCGCGGCATTGATGCTCTTAGCGGCGATCATCGGAATCACCCGGATGCAGACGGTGCGGACCGCACCGGGGCCGGACGTCAGTGAACGCCCGGCCGGCACGGCCCGACCCGTCGCACTGCAGACGGTTGCCGAAGAGCCGGCACCGGATCCTTCTCCGGATTACGCCGCCGTGGATGCTTCCCCGCAGCCGAAAAACGAACCCGGCATCACGGTTTCCGCCGATTCCCCGTTTCAGCCGATTGCGGCAACCCGCATCCTCGAACAAAAGCTGCGAAACCGTTCCAATGGGTGGAAAGAGCGCGAGCTGTTGGTTCGTTCCGAAGGAAAATATTCACATCGCCGGGTCGTTGAAACCCTGCGTCCGCTGCCGGATTCAGACGCTTATGTAATCGATTCGCGCGTGGAAATGGTGGCCGACGAAGTCATCGTGAAGCTGGCTGACGGCGCGTCCGAAGCCGACCTCGATGCGCTGGCCGCCCGCTACGGCATTACCGTGGCGCGTGAGCTGTCGCTTCCCGGCCATTATGTGCTGCGGCTCAAAACACCGCGACTCGATGCCGTTCCCGAAGCGCTGGATGTTTTTGCCGGCGAACCGGACGTGCTGCAGCGCACCGAACCCAACCATCTCTACAGCACCGCCGCAGTGCCCAACGATTCCGACTGGGGCGAACTGTGGGGCATGCGTAAAATCCAGGCCACCAACGCATGGGATGAAACCACCGGCAGCGACGATGTGCTGGTGGCAATCATCGATACGGGAATGGATTCATCCCACGAAGATCTTCTTGCCAACCGCTGGATCAACTCCGGGGAAAGCGGCCTCGATGATGACGGGCTCAACAAACGAACCAACGGTGTGGATGACGACAACAACGGGTATGTCGATGACTGGCAGGGATGGGACTTTTATGACGGCGATAATGATCCCGCCGACGGCGCGCAGCACGGCACACATGTGGCCGGAACCATCGGAGCGGTCGGCAACAATGTGCAGGGCGTTGCCGGCGTCTGCTGGGATGTGTCGCTGGTCGGTATCCGCTTCCTCGGCGGGACCGACGATACCGGATCGACCGCCGACGCCGTCGATGCCATCCTGTACGCATCCAGTCTCGGTGCCAGAATCCAGAACCACAGCTGGGGCGGGTACGGCTCGGATGAGACGCTGAAGGAGGCCATTGAGTCCGTCAATTCCCGGGGCGTGCTTCTGGTTGCCGCCGCCGGAAATTTTAACAACAACAACGATGACACCCCTTTCTATCCCGCCAGCTACGATGTTCCGAACATTGTCTCCGTGGCCGCGACCGATGAAAACGATCTGCTGGCCTCCTTCTCGCACTACGGTGCAACGTCCGTCGATCTGGCCGCGCCCGGTGTTGATATTCTCAGCACTGTTCCGGGCGACAGCTACGATTCGTTTCAGGGAACCTCCATGGCCGCCCCGCATGTGGCCGGCGCCGCCGCGCTCCTGCTCAGCGCCAATGTCGGACTGACCCACCTCGATATCAAGGACGCGCTCATTAACAGTACGGACAAACTGCCGTCGCTGACCGGCCGCATGGTGTCCGGCGGACGCCTCAACGTCGCCACGCTGATGGCCGCCGCCGCCGATGCCGACGGCGACGGCATTCCCGATGATTGGGAAGACGAAAACGGACTCAACAAAAACAGTGCGGCGGATGCCTCACTGGATAATGACGGCGACCACCTCACCAACCTGAACGAATACCTCAACGGCACCGATCCCTTCGACAGCGATACCGATGAGGACAGTCTCGTGGACGGCTGGGAAATTACCTACGGATTCAGCCCCCTCAGCACCACCGGCCGGCTCGATTCGGTTACGCGCAACGGCATCAGCACGCTCGATGAGGCCATGGATGTAGTGATCACCAACGGCTATGCCTACATCGCCGACGGCGAAGCCGGTCTGGTGATCATTGATGTGTCCAATCCGGCCAGCCCGAGCCGCATCGGATCGGTGGATACCGACGGCTTTGCCGGCGGCGTGGATGTCAGCGGTTCGTACGCCTATATCGGCGACGGCACCAACGGCCTCGTGGTGGTCGATGTGTCCATTCCTTCGGCCCCGCTGATCACCGGATCCTACAACACCACCGGGACGGCCGCCCGCGTTGCCGCCCGCAGTAATTATGTATACGTGGCCGACAGGGATGGGGCCATGCCGGTCATCGACGTCAGTGATCCATACAATCCGTCCAAAGCCGGTTTGTACTATGTGGCGGAACAGACCGCCAACGACATCTATATCAACGGCGGGTTTCTTTATCTGGTTACCGACAACAGCAGCATCAATAAACTCAGCCTGGCCGATCCGGTAGCGCCCGTCTGGGAAAAAGGAATCGGCTTCGGCCCGAACATCAACATTTCGGCCATTCACGGCAACGGAAGCTATTTGTTTGCCGCTGCCGGAGACGGCACCTTTAAGATCGTCGATACAGCCATGAACCGTGTCGGCGATACCGACGGTTATAAAACCCGTGAAATTGCCGAGGACATCTTTGTGTCCGGAAATTATCTCTATCTCGCCGAGGGAGTCGGCGGCCTGGAAATCTTCGATATCAGCACCATTACCGCGCCGGTTCAGCTCGATGTTTTTGAGACCTACGGCGGCGGCAATGCCGTCTTCGCCGACGGCAATTATGTCTATTTCGCCGACGGAGCCAGCGGGCTCCAGATCTTCCACATCGCATTCGATTCCGATGCCGACGGCATGCTCGACAGTTGGGAGGAGCAGATTGTCGCTGCCGACCCGCTCGACGCCATTACCCATATCGTCGATGTGCTTCCCGGCGATGACTTCGACGGCGACGACATCATCAACTGGGGCGAATACCTCGCCGGCCTGGATCCGACCGACAGCGATCAGGACGCCGACGGCCTGATCGACGGCACCGACGAGGTCCGTATTTACAACACCGATCCGCGCACGGCGGATACGGATGACGACGGCCTCGATGACGGCGATGAAATCAACGGTACCTACGGCTACGTGACCGACCCGCTCGATCCCGATACCGATGATGACGGCCTCGGCGACGGCTGGGAAATCGACAACGGCTTCGATCCCACCACCGGTGACAGCGACAGCGATCCCGATTCCGACGGCCTTACCAATATTGAAGAGTATAACGCCGGGACCGACCCCAACGATCCTGATACGGATGGCGACGGAATGCCCGACGGCTGGGAAGTGGACAACGGCCTCGACCCGCTCACCGACGACAGCGCTCTCGACCCCGACAACGACGGCCTGACCAATCTCGACGAATACACCGCCGGGACCGACCCGAACAACAGCGACTCGGACAGCGATTCCATGCCCGACCGCTGGGAAATTGACAACGGCTTCGATCCCCTCGATCCGTCTGACGCATCCGGCGATGCCGACACCGACGGGCTGACCAATCTCGGCGAATTCTACAGCGGTTCCGATCCGCTCGATCCCGACACCGATGGCGACGGCCTGCCCGACGGCTGGGAGGTCGAAAACAGCCTGCTGCCCACCTCCACCAACGGCATGCACGGCGCACTCGGCGATCCCGATGCAGACAGCCTGTTCAATATTCATGAATACAGCCTGACCTCGACCACGCTGTGGCAGACCGTGTACAGCTCCGTCACCGGTGCGCCCGCCTCCTTCTGGTTCGCCACCAACGGCGTGCCCGGCGCCACCGATCCCAAAGATTCCGACAGCGATAACGACGGCCTCTCCGATTACTACGAAATCACTATCGACGCCGCCATCACCAACCTCTACATCACCAATCCCAATGATGCCGACACCGACGGCGACGGCCTGCCGGATAAATGGGAGCTCGATCAGTCCCCGCCCGGCGACCCGACCACCCCCGCGCTGCCCGGCGACGACAGCGACGGCGACGGGTTGACCAATCAGGAAGAGGAAGACCTCGGAACCCAGCCCTATAACGCCCTCGACCCGATCTTTGTCGATGACGACGGCCCCGGCGATACCTGGGCCAACGGCGGCTACCCGCAGGATCCCGAACTGAGCGATCCCGACGAAGACGGGTCGATGGAGCATCCCTTCGACGCCGTTCAGGAGGCGATCACCAACAGCCACACCGTGGATGGCATGACCATTCTTGTGACGAATGGCTGGTATGCAGGCACCGGCAACTACGCCATTGATACCAAAGGAAAAGCCATTACCATCCGGTCCTGGAACGGCAAAGACGACACCATCATTACCAGTCTCGGGCTGGGCGAAGTCTTCCGTTTTGAAAACGGCGAAGACACCAATACTGTGATCCAGGGTCTGACTCTTCAGGCCAATATGGCCCGCTGCTCCGACGGCGACTGCGACTGGATCAACATCCTGCACGTCGCCGGTTCCAGTCCGCTCATTCGCGACTGCACCATCAGCGATGCCGGGCTCAGCGGCGTGCACTGCACCGGCAGCGGCGCAAAACCGCGACTGGTCAACTGCGTGATCGACGATGTGCGCAACGGCGTCTGGTGCGAAAGCGGCGCGTCCGCCGTCATCATCAGCAACACCATCCAGAACGCTTACGTCACCGACGGCTGGACCTTTGCGGAAGACTGGGGCAACGGCATCTACGCGGTGCAGGGTGTCGGCCTGACCGTTCGTGGCACCGTCATCCGCGACTGCGAAGGGCGCGGCATGCACATTCGCTCCGCCAACAGCGTGCTCATCGAAGAGTCCATTGTCTCCAACAACTGGGGCGGCCTCTGGCTGAGCGGAACCGATGCCGAAATACGCCGCACGCAGGTGCTCGACAACGGGGCGCCGAATTACTGGAAAGTTGAAGAGATGACTGTTCGGACCCGGGATATTCTTCCGGTCGCTGAAGAAGACGTGACTTTCGAAAACGAAAACGGCGGGGGCATCCTGCTCACCGACGGCAGCCTGCTGCGCATGGAGAATGCCGTGCTGTCCGGCAACCGTACCCATGCGGAAGACCCGGACTTTCCGGCCGGTAAACTGGTGCCGGACTTCGGCCTCGGCGGCGGCCTGTATGTCGGCGAAAGCTGCTCGGTCACCGGCGTCAACTTCACGGCCTCCGCCAACCATGCCCGCACACGCGGCGGCGGACTTTCCTCGCACGAGTGGTCGCTGCTGCGCAACGCCATCGTCTGGGGCAACACCTCGTCCAACGTCTATCAGGGTGATGGCGGTGTATATGCCGATCCCGATCCGCGCTGGGATGAACTGCAGTGCCGCTCCGGCCATATTGCCGTCTGGCACGGCGACCTCGGCTATCCCTACTACAGCGATCCCAAAATCTACAGCTTCGGCATCATCATTACCAACAACCCGCAGTTTATCGCCGCGAACGACTACCGCCTCGCCGGGTCCTCCCCCTGCATCGACATCGGCTCCCCCGTCGACGCCCCCACCAACGACCTGAACCGGGCCTTCCGTCCCCTCGACGGCGATAACGACACCATTGCTCTCCACGATCTCGGCGCCTACGAATATTTCTATGATCCTGCAATCGAAGACAGTGATGGCGACGGGCTGACCGACGATGAAGAAGGAATTTACGGGACCGATTTGAATAATCCCGACAGTGATGGCGACGGTCTTCCCGACGGCTGGGAAGTGGATCACGGGTTGGATCCCACGGATAACACCGGTGCAGACGGTGCATCCGGTGATCCGGACGGCGACGGTATCAGCAATATCGACGAATACAACCTCGGCACGCATCCGACCAGCGGAGATGCGGATGGAGACGGCCTCGACGATGATGTCGAGCTGGCGCTCGGCAGCGATCCCGTTGATTCAGCCGATCCAATTGTAGTGGACGATGACGCGCCGAATGATCCGGATGCTCTGGATTCGGACTCCAGCGATCCGCTCGAAGACGGATCGCTCGCACATCCCTTTGATGCCATTCAGGAGGCGCTGAATCAGGCTTCTCACGGATCTGTTGTGCTGGTGACCAACGGCATTTATTTCGGGAGCGGGAATTACCATCTCGACACGAAAGGAAAAAGACTGACGCTTCGATCATGGAACGGAGCGGCCGCAACCGTCATCAACAGTCTCCAGCTCGGCCCGGTATTCAGCTTTTCTTCCGGCGAGGGCACCAACACCGTTATTCGCGGTTTCGAGATCACGCCTGCCGGCGGCTATCAGTCGGCTGTCGTGCTCAACAGTGCGTCTGCCCGCTTCGAAAACTGCACAGTCTATGGTTCCTTGACCAACGGCTTCGACTGCATCAATTCATCCCCGGTTATCCATTCGACAACAATCCACAGTGTGCGCAATGGAATTTTCTGTGAATCCGGACATTCGATTAAGCTGCTCAACAGTACCGTTACCAATTGCAGCGGTCGCGGCGTTTGGATTCAGGACAGCGCGTCGCCGCAGATCAGCGACAGTCTGATTGCCGAGTGCGGCGGCGGCATCCGGCTCGATAATTCGCACGGCATCGTTGAGCGCTGCGAAATTTCCGGCAACACAGCGCCGGATGCAGCGGCGCCCGATGAAGACGATAAGAGCGGTGCGGGTATTCTGCTCACCGACGGAAGTTCCCCCCGGCTGGTTAATCTGCTTCTCACAGCCAATCAGACAACGGCAGTCGGCGCCGGGGTCGGCCTCGGCGGCGGCATATACATCGGAACGGACTGCTCGCCGACCAACGTCAATTCCACCCTTGCCGACAACACCGCGCAGTTCGGCGGCGGCATCGCCACCGACGGGCATCCCGTCCTCAAAAACCTGATTGTCTGGGGCAACACCGCTTCGGATTCAGACGACAGCATCCATCAGGTCGGGGCCAATGCCCCCTCCATTTCCTACTGTGATGTGGAAGGCGGGTTCCCGCTGATGCTTCTCGGCGGGCTGGATGCGGATCCCGATTTCGTCGGAGGAGGAGATTATCGACTCAGTGACAGCAATTCCCCCTGCTTTAATTCCGCTTCCTTCGGACTGGCCCCGACCAACGATCTCGACGGCAACCCGCGGCCGGTTTCCGGATCAGGCAAGCTTGTGGATATGGGATGCTATGAGCTGCAGGGCGTTTCCGGTCCGCTGGGCGATACCGACAGCGACGGTATCGCCGACGCCGACGAAGTCGTCGCCGGAACCGATCCCAATAAGGCCGATACCGATGGCGACGGTTATTCCGACGGCGCCGAATGGATGACCGGTACCGATGCGGTCGATGCGGACAGTTTCTTCTCCGCGCAGGCGCAGGACGGCTTCCTTTCCTGGATGACCGTGACCGGACGCCTCTATACCGTGCAGACAACCATCGATCTGATGGCGGGAAGCTGGAGCAATGTCACCGGCTATACCGATCTGTCCGGAACCGGCGGAACGATGGGCTTCACCAACAGCCTTTCCGGCCCCGCCCGCTACTACCGCATCCGTGTCCGCCTGCCCTGAGAAAGAGGAAGAGGGGTCAGCCCGG
>CAZITJ010000001.1:0-18624 GCA_964542135.1 uncultured Verrucomicrobiota bacterium | reverse complement strand
GGAAGAGGGGTCAGCCCGTGATTTGTAGCATTTTTTCTTTCAGCTCTATCTGCTCGGGCGCTGCTGCCTGCTCAAATCGGGATATGGCACGTGACGCATTTGTGCGATGCCCCATGTTCAACCGTTCAGCCAACCATCTGACCTCCGAGGTAGTATATTTTTTTAACAGCCACACCGCAGCCTGCTTCTCTTTCTTTGTGCTTTTAAGAGCCAGCAGTTCGTCTTCACTGAGTCCCAATACCTTCAAAGCTTCCTTCAATAATCGTTCAGCCTCGATTTCATCATGGGCGGTTCGCTGACCCGCGCGAAGGTTGTCCGAGTCTCGCGACAATTGTTTCGCAAGCCATTTTCTGAATGTCTCGCTGCCGACAAACCATCCTCTCTTTAACTGTTTCTCAACCAACTCACCAACGGCTTCACTCGGAGCATTCCCGCTCATGCGCAGCTCCAATGCTTCACGATATTTTTTTTGTGCCGCCGGGCTCACTGATTCAAACCCGTTTGCGCTCATTAAACGTTCCCGCTCCAACCAAGAGGGCATCTTTCTACAGCAACCTATATAAGCCGGATAGCTACTCCACCGATACGCTTCAAGCGAACAATTTATTCCGACACCGGCCACTCCCGCCCGAAACGGATTCAAGTGAATATAGTTACCAACCGAACAGAAATAAGCCCCGTTCTGGGTTGATTCAATCGGCAACGCTTTATAGCGGCCCTGAAACAGATGCCCCCGGCACGCAAACATGGTGTTGAACCGCTGCGTATAAGTTCCCTGAAACCACTTCATCCCGGCCACAAGATTCGCCTCGGGCGTTTCCAGCAGTAAATGATAATGGTTGCTCATCAAGACATACGCATGAATCCGCCATCCGGTTTGATCACAAACATCATCCAGCGTTGACAAAAACAAACGCCTGCCCTTATCTCCTTTAAAAATCGATTGCCCGTTATTCCCACGACACATAACGTGGTATATGGCTCCTTTATACTCATGTCTTATCGATCGCGGCATGTTTCCAGAATAGAGCCCTTTTACCTGGTAGCAAGAAAAACTCTACAAATCACGGGCTGACCCCTATTGGCCCCTCTTTGTCTTTTCGCAGCAGGACGGTGGATGCGCGCGGCGCGGTGAGCTTGCGGCGGATGTCGAGCAGGGCTTCGTATTCTTCGGGCGGGATTACGGCGGGGTTCAGGCGAATCTGCTGAAGAACGGCAATCCGGTTGGGCAGGCGGGCCGTTTTCACTTCGACGGTTCCGGCTCCGGCAGGCAGTTCGCTGATGAACGGTTCCGGGAGCAGTTCGACCGTCCAGTGGTCCGGCAGGTCCACTTCCCATAATGCGGATTGCACAATCGGTTTTTCAATGTAAAACGGGTTTTCGCGTTTACTGGTGCGCAGATCGAGCAGCCGGCCGAGGCTTCCGCCGGGAAGCGTGAAGTACATCTGATTTCCGTTCCGGACGGCGTAGCCCGGCAGCCGGGCATCGAACTGGAGAAGGCCGGGGCCGTCGAGCGATGTTTTGAGCGGCGTGAGCGGTTCGGCGAGCTGGGACAGTCCGCTGAGCAGGGTCTGATGTTCGCGGCGGCGTTCTTCCGGCGTGAACTGAGCAAATTTTTTGTGAAACGCCTCAAATTCGGTTCCCGCAAATGCAATGCGTTTCAGCAGGGAGACGTCGCCGGATTCTTCCAGTTGCATGATGATGTGGGAGTCTACGGTGTCGGAGACAGCCGCTTCCGGAACGACCATTTCACCGCGTGCAAGATCGAGTGCGGGGCGCGCATGGTGAGCCAGCGCCCCGGGGCGGGCATATTGTCCGGTGTCGCCCAGGTACACAACCTGTTTGTCGTCGTCTTTCACGGCGACCAGCAGCGTGTCCAGCCGGTCATGCTGAAGCGTTTCGATGGCCGGCGCACTCCATTCAGGGATGCGCGGGAGATCGGATGAAAGAACAAAACGGGGGTCGAGACCGGCGGCCTCGAGCAGGGCAGAGAGCAGGACGGCGCGATCGGCGGTGTTGCCGTATCCCTCGGCCAGCACACGGTCGGCCGGGGTCACGGCGCTCAGCGGCAGATCAGAAAACCCGGGGCCCGCCTGACGCACGGCCCGGTCGGTGAAATCGCGCAGCGCTGTGATTTTCTCCAGCCTCGTTCTTTTGCCGTCGATGATCCGCCGGGCGGTTTCGCGCAGCGCGCGCGTGTCGTCGGCGGCAGCGCGAAGCACCTTGCGGACGCGGTCGGCATAATCTTCCGCATCGCCGGTTGAGAGAAACAGGACGGGTTGAACGACCCATTCGGGCGGCAGGTGGCTTTCCGTTTTGATCGGTTTGCGCTGGGGTGCGGATGTCCATTCATGGACGGCGCGTTCATTGCGGTGCGCGGTGCGGCGGCGAATCTGCCCGGGTGCTGTGTTTCCGGTTTGCAGATCGAGCTTGTGCGGTATGATGACCGTGACCTGTTTGGATAGAACGGGGTCGCGGCCGGCAAAGGATTCCATGGCCGAGAAAAAGGGCCGGTTGAAATGCATGCGCAGGATGTGCAGTTCGATGACACTGCCGACTTCCACACCGGGCAGGCTGGCCACGAGAATTTTTCCGCCGGGATAGCGCGGCGCATCGCTGTTCCAGTCCGCGTCCATGATGTTGATTTCGGTTGCCGGATCAATGGTCTGTACCCGCCCGTCGGGAGAGGTGACCCTGGCTGATTTCAATGTGACGCGCTCGCAGGCGGGGTTGTATTGAATCTGCAGGTCGGCCGCCTCGCGTTTACCGGCATACGTAAGGACTTTTTTCTTCAGGATGCGTTCTTCTTTCCAGTTGTGCGGATCGTACAGGGTATAGGTTGCTGTTTCGCTCAGAACGGCAAGATCCGATTCGGGGGGGATGGCCGCCGGTTCGAGCAGAATCCTGCGGCGGACATTGCGTTCGGATGTCTGCAGCGACTGTTTAAGCTGCTGATATGCCTCCGGGCTGAATTCGACGGTGCGCAGGCGAATGTCGGCCCGGCTGACCAGCAGTTGGTTGGTGAGGGCAGCGCTTCGGCGGATCAGCAGGTTGTCGGTATCGACGGGTTCATACTCCGGCAGAGCGACCGGCTGCAGACCGGCGGGCCGGAGATCGAGCCGGACGGTTTCGCGGATGCCGCAGGTGACATCGGTCTGCAGCGGATAACGCCGTTTTTCAAGGCCGATTCCGTCGCCCAGCAGCCGGCCGAACAGGCCGAAGGCGTTGACGAGGGTGGGCGGCTGCAGCAGGGCTTCATCCGCCTGGGCGGCGAGGGCGTCGGGCGCTTCAAAACGCAGTTCCGCGGAAAGCGGAACGGCGGTGTTGCGTACATCGGCGGGCCGGATTTGAAGCTCCAGTAAACGGGCGCCGGGCAGGGCCTGCCGGAGGCGTTCTTCGAAGTAGGGCTCGCGTTCGTCGGGCTTGAGCCGGGCGAGCCGTCCGCGATAGGCGGTGTCGTTGATGCCGTTGAACTGGAGGAGGGCGGTTCCGCGGATTGTCTGTTCGGTGTCGAGGGCGGCGTCGATGTCGATGGTCAGCATGTTGTCTTCCGGCGGGATCACCGGCGAGGTGCGCAGCGGTTCGCCGTCGGGCGTGGCCACCAGATAGCTTCGGTTGCAGAGGTAGGCGGGCAGCAGATCCCGGGTGTTTTCATTGGTGGCATCCATCAGCAGCCAGCGTCCGTCCTCTTCCCGGACGGCGGTGATGGCGTGATTGAACCACGGCTGCGGCACTTCAGGGTCTTTGCGGGGGCCGACATAGATGAGCACGGGACGGGCGTCGAAGCCGGCGATGCGCAGCATCGCCGTCAGCAGGGCGGCTTTGTCGCGGCAGACGCCGTAGCGGTTTTCAAAGGTCAGATTGACATCATGCGGTTCGTATCCGGGGGCTTCATCCTCCACCGTAATTCCCATGTAGCGGATCTGCTGCGAGACAAACCGGAAGACGGCTTCGATCTGCCGGCGGCGGTCGTCTGTGCCGGCGATCAGCGCGTCGGTTTTTTCCCGCATGGCGGGGGTGACGGCGTCGAGCCGGGGCTTTGACAGTTCCCAGTACCATTCAGAGAGCGTTTCCCAGTCCGGGATGGTGCTGAGGAGCAGGCGCTGAACAACGGTATGCTGAGCCGGCATGCCGGGTTCTTTGTGCATGCGGGGCACATCGTTCACCTGCCAGCTGTAGAGGATGCGTCCCTCCGTCGTCTGCTCGCGGAATTGAACGGTGCCGGGGATTTCGGCTTTGAGTTCGATGCGCTGCAGCGGAAGCTCCGCCGGGGCATCCACCTCAATGTGCATGGATTCAATGGGATACGTTTCTTCGAGGGTAAACCAGTCGCTCCAGGTGCCGGGCACCACCGCTTTGGAGCGTTCGCCGGCGATGCGGTAGTGAAGAACATCGCCGATTTCAAGATCCGGAACGGTCAGCCGCACCGTTTTATGGTTGGGGTCGTAGATGTTGGCGTTCATCTGCCCCTGGGCGATGGCCTCGCTGACCTGCCGCTTCAGGTCGATGGGGACTGTCCGGCCGTCCGGTTTGATCAGTTCAGCACGTACAAAGCGGTTGGTTCCGTAGGCGGCGTCATAGCCGGTTCGCACCACGGATTTTTCGCGCCGCCCTTTTTCCGTGAGGATTTTAACGGCCCGATCCACCGTGTAGGTATAGGTTCCGTCGGTCTCGTAGCGCAGGCGGGTCAGGTCGTTGATCAGCAGCAGGTCGGCTTCCTGTTCGGGGGCCACCGGTCGTGCTGCCGCGCGGTGCAGGGAGCGTGCGCTGATGGATTCCGGAAGCTGTCCGCCCGCGGCGGTCAGTGTCGCCGCAAGCAGAAAAACTGAAAAGACCTGTTTTATCATGGATGCATCTCCGTGTTTTGAGATAAGCAGACAGGCTAGCGTGTCTCTGCGTTCAATACAATCCTGCGGAGGAATAAAGCCGGGCAATCCGTGCTTGCTCCTGCGCCGGAGCTCCGGTAACCTCGCCCGCTTTACGAATCGACTGTGAACCCGGCCCTTCTGTTGTCCGATGTCGCCGGTGCACAGCAATCCATCAGAGAAGAAAGGAAGCATCATGGGGCTCTTCGGAACCGATAAACCGACGCTGGTTGTGGATGGGGATACCGTGTTGAAATCTCGCGGTATTCGCGGAAATGCCGCACCGCGCCAGCAGCTTCAACTGCTCAGAATGCTCAGCCGTACAGGAGAACGCGAGGGCCTTCAGATCACGGCTGTTTTGACAGGAAAACCGCTTGATAAGGCGCCGAACAACAGGAAGACGGACGGAGTCCGCGTGCACTACACCGGAAAGAACACGGATCTTGCCAAAGACCTGTTTAAAGCCTGGAAACGGGCCGGGTCCGGGGGCGTGGCTGTGACGGATGATGTGGAGCTTGAGCAGCGCGTTCAACGCGCCGGCGGTGCCACATTGCGCGTGTCCACATTCCGCAAACTGCTTGAAGAAGGCGGCGATACGCCGTCCAACGGCGGCCACGACAAAAAACGAAGCCGCAGCAAGGGCCGTCGCTCCAACCGTCGTCGTGACGGGAACAACAGCTCAAAACCGGCGCAGAAAAAACAGCCGGAGAAGAAAAAAGAGCCGAATCGGGACGACGCCATCAGCCAGATGATTGATCTGGTGGAGTAGAGACGCGGCATGCGGGTCTCGGGAGGTGTGATGGACTTTCTTTGACTCCGCTGTCCGTATCATTCATCACGGAACGTTACTTCCGCGATGTAGGGCAGCTCACGGTAGCGGTTGTCGTAGTCCAGGCCGCAGCCGACCACAAAGACGTCCTCGACCGGGAAGCCCGTATAATCGGCGTCCATTTCCACGGCGCGCTGCGTCTGTTTATCCAGCAGTACACAGGTCCGCACGGAACGCGCCCCGCGTTTCAGAAACAGGTCGCGGGCAAATCGAAGCGTGCGGCCGCTGTCGAGGATGTCGTCCACCACCACGACGTCCGCACCGGTCAACTCTTCATCCGTGTCATGTGTGATGCGCACTGTTCCGCTTGATGTTGTTCCGCTTCCGTAACTCGACAGGGTGATAAAATCAATGCGCGGGTGCAGATGGTGCTGGGCAAAGCCGCGCACGAGATCGGCCAGAAAAATAAAACTTCCGCGCAGGATGCCCAGCATGACCAGGTTGTCCGGGTCGATATCGGCGGCCATTTCCTCGATCAGTGTGTGCACGCGGCGTTCAATCTGCTCGCGGGTGATCAGCACGTTTTTGATGTGATGCGGTCTCATGGTCGGTCTCCGGGGTTGTCAAAGAGGTATCGCAGTGCTAAACTTTTTTCAATGGAATTCATCGTCGGCAGAGAGGTCCTCGATCGGGCCGACCGCTGTACGCGGGATTATCAATGTCTGAACGGCTTTCGTTCTGAGCCGATCCCGCATTTGAACGGCCCGCCCCGTTTTTTGTGCTTCGAGAAAGAGCCCTGTGCCTACAAAATTCCCTTTGGAAACAATTTTTTCTGCACCTGTCCCGTTCGGCTGTATATCTATGAGGAATTCAAAACCTGAGGAGGCTGCCATGCACAAACGAATCAACCCCGTCATCGTGCTCGTTTTGCTGATGAGTGTGACCGCTGAGGCGCAGAACCGTCTTCGTCTCCGGCGGCCCCGGCCAGCCGGGGAATCCCGCCCGACGATCGATTTGCAGGCCGAGCCCGCCGCCGAGCCCGCTGACGAATTGACCGTGACTGAATTTCTTCTGCAGCGCAACGATCTGCAGGGCCGGGTCATTGAGCTGACCTTTGACCGGGTTCACGTCTTTAAGCAGAATCAGGCCGGCGATTATTCCGCTCTGGTCACCTACGAAAGCCCGCGGGTTGCCGAAGGGGCGACGCTGCTTGTTCCGGAAGAGGGACGCGAGTTTTTTGAGGATATGGAGCAGCGCAAGAGCAGGCGCCGCGAAACCGTTTATGTTGAAGTGATCAACCTGCGGGTCCTCAAAGCCCTCGGTACCCGTTTTCGCGATGACAACCCCGCCGGCGAACGATATTCGTGGTAGGCCTGTTTTGTTTGCGCAGACCGGTTGTTTGTTATTTGTGTTGGTTTTCAGGGGACGAGCCCGCTACATTCCTCCCTTCAGTACGAACCAACCGGAATTCGAACAACCATGAAGATCAGAACCCGTTTTGCTCCCAGTCCGACCGGTCACGTGCATATCGGCAATATGCGTGCGGCTATTTTCAATTGGCTGACCGCCCGCCACACCGGCGGACAGTTTCTCCTGCGCGTGGAGGACACCGATCGCGCACGCTCCACCCCGGAAGCGATCCGGACCCTGCTGGAGGCCATGGACTGGCTGGGTCTTGATGTCGATGAAGAGCCGCTCTATCAGTCCACCCGCATGGAGGCGCACCTCGCCGCCGCCGAGAAGCTGCTCGCCTGCGGCCATGCCTATAAACAGGACAAGGGCGGGCTCGGGCAGGGCGACTGCATTGTTTTTAAAATGCCGGGCACCGATATGGAATTCTCCGACCTCGTTAAAGGCACGCTCAAAAAGCCGGCGAAAAACATGGCTGACTTCGTCATCGTCCGCTCCAACGGCACGCCGGTCTTTCACCTCGCCAACGTGCTCGACGATGCCCAACAGCAGATCACCCATGTCATCCGCGGCGACGATCATGTCGAAAACACCTTTCGCCATATCGCGCTTTATCAGGCACTCGGGCTGCCTGTTCCGCAGTTTGCTCATCTGCCGATGATCGTCAACGCGCAGGGGAAACCCTATTCCAAGCGCGACGGCGATGCCTTCGTCGGCGATTTCCGCGAAAAAGGATACCTGCCCGATGCACTGTTCAATTATCTCGCCCTGCTGGGGTGGTCGCCGGGCGACGACCGTGAAATCATGACCCGGGATGAAATGGTTGCGGCCTTTGATCTGTCCGGGGTGCGCTCTTCCCCCGCCCAGGTCGATCTGCGCAAGCTGCTCTGGATGAACGGCGAATATATCCGGCAAATGCCGCCGGCGGCATTTGATACACTCTGTGCAGAGGAATTCCGGAAAGCGAATGTGGATGTAAAGGAGAATGCCTCTGAAGCATTTGCTTTGCTTCAACCGCGGGTTAAGCTCCCTTCAGACATCGTTCCGCTGGGCCGGTTTCTGTTCGAGAACGACTACGCCTACGACGAAAAAGCCGTCAAAAAGAAACTGCTTAAAGAGGGGGTTTTCCAGACATTGGAAAAAATCAGCGACGTTTTCCAAACCCTGGAAACCTGGGATGCGGAGTCTGTTGATCGCGCCCTGCACGACGTTGTCGAAACAGGCGGACTGAAATTCGGTGCCGTCATGCCGCCGATCCGCATTGCCGTCTCCGGTCAGCAGTCCGGTCCCGACCTCGCGCCCGTCCTCGCCGTCCTCGGCCGCGAAAACGTTCTCGAGCGCATTGCCAGGACGATTGCTCGCTATCGTTAGTTTTTTGGTGAACCTTTTCCGCTGCATGCTGCGAAGAACCGCTTTTCCCTGCCCCGCTGCTCACAAAAACCTGCGTTGACTCCCTGTTTCGGCCGCTCAGCCGATATAACGGCGTTCAATCGTCGGGTTGATATCGGTGAGAATTTCATAGGGAATGGTGCGACAGATGGCGGACAGCTCCTTGGCCCACACGGCGTCCCCGTCCTGTTCGCCGATCAGCACGGCTTCGTCGCCAACCGTTGCGTCCGGATCGGGACCGAGATCAATCACCACCCAGTTCATGCTCACACGGCCGACCACCCGGCAGCGGCGGCCGCGCACCAGCACATCGCCGCGGTTGCTCAGCGCCCGGTTGTACCCGTCGGCATAGCCCACGGCCAGAACGGCCAGTCGGGTCGGTGCGGACGTCGTATGCGTGCTCACGTAGCCCACCGTATATCCCGCCGGAACCGGCTTGATCTGCACAATGCGCGTTTTCCACTGCAGAATGGGCCGGGTATGAAAGCGGCCGGCGGGATCTTCCGCTCCGTAGCCGTACAGAACAATTCCCTGGCGAACCGCATCGTAATCCCATTCCGGAAAGCACAGTGCGGCCCGGCTGCTCGACAGGTGACGAAAAATGTTTTTCGGAAGAAACCGCAGTGCGTGCTCGAACTTTCGCACCTGTTCCTGTGCGCCGCCCGGATCGTTCGGTTCCGCCGCAGAAAAATGACTGCACACTCCGTCTATGCGCAGCCCGCCCGCGGCGTCGAACGCCCGGACCGCCTCCTCGACATCGTCCCATTGCACGCCGAGACGGCCCATGCCGGTATCCACCTTCAGGTGCACCGGCAGCACGAGTCCGCGCTCGCGCGCCGCCGCCGCCAGAGCCAGTCCGTGTTCGCGGTTGGCGACGATCGGGGTCAGGTTTTCGCGGCAGGCGATGGCCACCTCAGAGGGATCCAGCACGCCGATAATCAGGACCTGCACGTCCGGCAGCTTTTGCCGAATGCGCAGCGCCTCCTCCAGATAGGCGACGGCGAATCGATCCATGCCGGCTTCGGCCGCGGCGCGTGCGACCGGTTCGAGGCCGTGGCCGTAGGCATCGGCCTTGACGACAAAAAGAATGGATGTATCCGCCGGAATCGAGGCGCGCAGGGCCTGCACATTCTGCTTCAGCCGGTTCAGATCAACTTCTACCCATGAATGATACATACGATCTATGATTTCTGATTGCCGGTTTCTGATTTCATATTGAAGAGTCTCATTTCAGTCTGCTTTGTATTCAATTCTTCGGCGAAAAGCATCGATCTCCCGTTTCAAATGGCACCCCGGACAGGATTCGAACCTGTGACCCTCGGATTAGAAATCCGATGCTCTATCCAACTGAGCTACCGGGGTATTTTGAATTCAGGCTGGTGATTTTTGATTGCCGAATGGATTTTTGCAATCCCTTTCGTCGTTTTCGCTATGAAGAGGAACCGAAGGTTTGCTAAACCGGGTGTCCGTCAAACCGGGGTTGCTTCAGTCCCCTTTTCCTTGAGGACAGGAATTGTATGAACAAGAATGGAATCTACTTTTTTGAACCGGTTGAGCTGGAGATAGAACCGTTTGCGTCAGACGGATACGTCCTGGATATTGGAGGCGGAGGCGAGGGGATCATCGGGCGGCTGCCGGGCCTGCATGTGATTTCAATCGACCGGCGAAAAGACGAGCTTTCTGAAGCCCCGGACGGGCCGCTTAAAATCGTGATGGATGCCCGGGACCTGAAATTTGCGGACTCCGGCTTTTCTGTCGTTACGGCGTTCTTCTCATTTATGTATTTTGAAACAGAAGCGGATATTCAGGCTGCTCTGACGGAGGCCTGTCGGGTGTTGAAACCCGGCGGCAGTCTTCGGATATGGGATGTAAATTTTGAATCCTTGCCGGATACCGATCAGCCACTCTTTGCTGTGCGGCTGCGATGCAGGCTCAATGAGGAGGTGTGCGAAACAGCCTATGGCTGTCCCTGGCCCCGCGAGCGCCGCGATCATCCGTTCTATAAGCGTTTGGCGGAACGCTCCGGATTTAAACACGTCAATACAGTTTCTTTAGCCCCTGTTTTCCATTCAACATTCGTCAAAGACTGACTTTGCGGCACCATTTGAGGGCTGAGGAAAAGGGTTTTGTGTTCACTGTCGGCGGAGTTTACAAATTCCTTCGGTGTTTGCTTGAATGAGTGAAACCTCTTTTTTATCCTTGCGCGTCTTCATCGGGCGTTCGCTGCCTTGGCGGGTTAAAGAGCAGGCGAAAGAATTTGAAGGGCTGGAACGGGCGACTTGTCTGCCGTAGCCTTGGCGAAGGAGGACGCCCTTCCGGTCGCAGAGGAAAGAGAAGTGAAATATTCGGATTTTATCGGGGTTAGAGCAAAGAAATCGTACGACCCGGCGATCTCATTCTCGCTGGCGCTTGCCTGCAAACTGGCCTACGAAAAGAAAAAATCCGTCATCAATCAAACCGCCGCAGGGTGGGGGTTCCCGGACGTATCACACGTCAGCGTGAAGAAGGGCAAAGACATCGATACGCAGTGCTTCGTCATGTCGAACGACAAACACATTGTGGTCGTCTTTCGCGGCAGCGAATCGCCGGGCGACTGGTTCGCCAACTTTCAGACCGTGTATGATCCCGGCCCGCTGAAAAACACCAAAGTGCATGAAGGCTTTCAGGACGCGCTGTTTCCGGCCGTCATTGCCATCACCAACATCATCGATACCGTGCGCACATCGAATCAGAAAATCTGGTTCACCGGCCACAGCCTGGGCGCGGCGCAGTGTTCGCTTTACGCCGCCATGCTCATCGAAAACGGCTACCCGGTCTACGGAATCTACACCTTCGGCAGTCCGCGTCCCGGCAACGCCGAATTTGCCGATGCGCTGAACGCGGTTGTGTCCGGACCGCACTGGCGGGTCATCAACGACGGCGACATCGTCCCGCACGTTCCGCCCGAACCGTTCTACAGCCACTCCGGGAAACGCATGATTCTGGAGAAGAATAAGCGGCAGGCCTCGCGAACCGCGTGGAGACAGGTAAAGCGCAGAATGTTTGACGTACTGATGGACATGACCGGCCGCCCGTGGGAAATCGCCGACAATCACGTCCTCGACGACCCGGAGTCCGGTTATATTGTGAGGCTGAAAAGGGATTTGGTTGAATGACGAAATAATAGGACTGACACCAGCGACTGCCGGCAGGGTTTACCGTTTGTTTTTGTATTTTTCAAGCAACCGACGGGCATCACGCTGAATGAACGCGGCCCAGGCACCATGATCACTCACTTGTTCCGGTTTTTGTGAAACAACCCAGGCGAGATCCGAATGGAACTGGTCCCAGTTTCTATATTTTACTGCCGCATAGCGCGCACGGCTCCAGCGCGGCAAAAGTCGATCCGGTCCCGCGCGGATCGCTTTCTCAAAAGCCGCAGCGGATTTTTCCGGGCTGCCTCCGATAGCGGAAGGAACAGCAAGGTAGTAGATCCCCCAGGATACATGCAGTGTACCGCCCTCCCAGTCCGGATCAATTGAGTATGCATGCTCAAGCGCTTTTCGGGCATGACGCAGGCGCCCGTGCTGCGGAAGTTTCTGGAATTTATAGAGCACTTCATCAAATCTGTAGAATTCCGCAGTTGCCCAAAAGACCATCGCCGCCATCTGCTCCGCCGAAAGCACCAGAACCGCCTCAGATATATTTTGTCCCTGCCCGCGCAAACGGTCGAACTCAGGGTTTGTTCGCATGGCGCGTTCGGTCAGTTCCAGCGCTTTGCCGAAAGCCGCCTTTTTCCCGCTGCGTCCTGTTTCGTAAGCTGCCCCCAGCAGGATGTACTGGTTTGCAGCCATAACGAGAGCCCGGTAATTGTCGGGTTCAACCTGAAGCACCTGCTCAAAGGCCCGAATTCCCTGCAGCACCTGGGCCTTTGTGTCAGCCGCCTCACTTGTTTTTTCGGCATATTCCAGAAGTTCTGAAACACTCAACCCTTGCGGCGGAGGCGGAGTCTGAATGGATAAAAAATCCGGAGTGGAACAACCGCCCAGCACAAGCAAAGCGAGCAACGAAATGAATGTAATGCATCTCATAAATTGGCTTCGGTAAACGTTGAATCAATGGTTGTAATTTATTTTATAAAGAGAACCCAGCCCCTTCGATACGTTCAGGACGGTCCGCCGTTCCGGCACCCCTCCGGTGGAGGGGATTTTCCCGCGGCGGGAAAGCAAGCGGGACGCTTGCTCTACTTTGGATCTCAGCTCGTTATTTTGAACGTAAAAGTCCAAGCATTGGAAGGGAATCCTATTTTTCCAGATTGCAGAGATTGCACTGGCGGCAGTCGAGGCCGGGCGGCGTCCAGTCGTGACCCGCTTTTTTGGCTTTGCGCTGTTTGTTCCAGTTGATGATGCCGAGAAAGATGCCGAGCAGGATAAAGGCACCGGGCGCCTGGCCCATGACCATGAAGTCATTGGTCCAGCCTTCAATCAGCTTGATCTGGAAGAGCGAACCGCTGCCGAGGAATTCGCGTGATCCGCCGAGCAGGACGAGCGCGAGGGTGAACCCGAGGCCCATGCCGAGCGCGTCAAAGATGGAGGCAATCACACCGTTCTTGGACGCAAAGGCTTCGGCCCGGCCGAGCACGATGCAGTTGACGACGATGAGCGGAATAAAGATGCCGAGCGCCTCGTAAAGCGAACGCGGCGCATAGGCCTGCATGAGCAGATCCACGATGGTCACAAAGGATGCGATAACGACGATGTAGCAGGGGATGCGCACTTTTTTGGGAACGAGGCTGCGGATCAGGGAAATGACAATGTTGCTGCCGAGCAGCACGAAGAGCGTCGCGACGCCCATGCCGAGGCCGTTCACGGCGTTGTTGGTGACCGCCAGCGTCGGGCACATCCCGAGCAGCAGCACAAAAACGGGATTCTCTTTGGCGAGTCCTTTGGTGAATTCCTTTACAAGGGAGGTAAGGGGGTTGGGGCGTGTGGGTGTGTGGGTGTCTTTATTCATGTTGATTACTCCATTACTCCGTTACTCCCATATTCCACAACTTTGCCGATCAGCGCATCGCGCTGAGCGGAAAATGTTTTGGCAATGGTGAAGACGGCATCAGCAACCGCCCTGCTGGTGATGGTGGCGCCGGTGACGGCATCGATCGGCCCGCCGTCTTTTTTGACTTTCCATGGAGCCTGACCGGCTTCGGCTTTCATGCCGCTGAACTGGTCGAGCATGGGGTTGGGCGGCAGGCCGGTTTCTTCGGTCCCTTGAATGATTTTCGAAATGGTTTGTTCGCGTTTGCGTTCACAGACCACGGTGCCGAGGCCGGGTGTTTCCGCCTGTTTGGTGACGAGGACCGTAGTAATGGTCCCGTCGGGAGTCAATCCGGCCAATACGGTGACGTTTCCGTTGTAGCCTTTGGGTGTGATGGTTTCGCCGGCGAAGCCGGCCACGTTTCCGTCTTTGTCCCGTCCGGTGTAGAAGGTGACACCGTCTGTTTTGACGGTGGTTTCGTCAATCGTTTCGACGCCGGGAATGACTTCTTTGAGCGCGGCATCGGTTTTGGCTTTGAGCGTGGCGGCAATCGGCTCTTCGGTCAGCAGGTAGACCCCGCCGAGCAGGGCGGCGGCCACCGCGGCGATCAGCGCCAGCGCTATAACCAGAACAGGGATATTCACTTTAGTACTCATAATTTTCTCAAATCATAACCACGGAATACACTGAAAACACGGAAGCCGTGCTGAATTTCATTTCTGTGTGTTCCGTGGTTTATTCCTTTTCTTTTTTCACGCGGATATAGCCGAACGGTTTGCCGATGGTATAGCGGTCGATGAGCGGGGTGAGGGCATTCATAAAGAGGATGGAAAAGCTGACGCCTTCAGGGTAGCCGCCCCAAATGCGGATTACGGCGGTGATGAGTCCGCATCCAAAACCGAAGATGAGCGCGCCCTTGGCGGTCATGGGGGAGGTGACCATGTCGGTGGCCATAAAGAAGGCGCCGATCATCAGTCCGCCGGCCAGAACGTGGTAGAGCGGCGGCGGCGTGAGCGCCGGGTTGACGGCGTGGACGATGCCGCTGATGAGCGCAACCGTGCCGATGAAGGCGGCGGGCACCTGCCATTTAATCAGTTTTTTGATGACCAGATACATGCCGCCGATGATCAGAGCGAGCGCCGAGGTTTCGCCCAGGCAGCCGCCGACGGTTCCGATCAGCAGATCGTTCAGTGAAGCGAGCTGTCCGGCTTCAGCGGCCAGCGGTGTGGCACCGGTCAGGGCATCGCAGGCGGTCCAGTTTCCAGGGTTTGGAACGACCCAGGAGGTCATCAGCGACGGGAAGCCGATGAGCAGGGCGACGCGCGCAACCAGCGCCGGATTAAAGGGGTTGAAGCCGAGTCCGCCGAAAAGCTGTTTGCCGAGGCCGATGGCGAGCAGGCAGCCGAGCAGGCAGAGCCACCACGGGGCGCTGGAGGCGAGGTTCATGGCCAGCAGCAGACCGGTCAGTGCGGCGGAACCGTCCTTCCAGGTCGGCTTGCGTCCGGCCAGTTTGTTCCAGATTTCCTCCACGGCAATACAACCGAGGGTGCACAGCGCCATGACGCGCAGGGCGTGCAGGCCGAAAAACCAGACGGCGGCGGCGACGGCGGGAGCCAGCGCAACGAGAACGTGGATCATGATGCTGCCGATGGTTTCTCCGCCGCGAATATGCGGCGAGTTACTGACGACCAGTTGCGTGGCGTCCGGAAGCTGAATGGAAGGTGTTGTTTCTTCGGCCATTTTCTATCTCTCTATAATCTGGAACGGCATATCGGCAGGAATTGCCACAAAAAACACGAAAATCCATGAAAAATGGAATCGGTTTCGTTTGTGATTTTTTGTGTTTTTCGTGGCCATGTTTTATTTGCTTTGTTTTCTTTTTGCGGCGGCGATTTCGGCCTTGGCACGTTTAAAGTGCTGGTTGAGCGGGCGGTGCGAGGGGCAGACATAGCTGCACGATCCGCATTCGATACAGGCCTGCACGTTGAGCTGGCTGGCCCAGTCGAAGCGTTCGTTTTCAACTGCCTGGCTGATGGTGGCGGGCAGAATGTCCATGGGGCAGACCTTGACGCATTTTCCGCAGCGGATGCAGGGTTCGGAGGTGTACTGCGAAACGGTTTCTGTCGGAATCAGCAGAATGCCCGAGGTGTTTTTCATGACGGTGACGTCCAGCGAGTTCTGCGCAAAGCCCATCATCGGCCCGCCGAGCAGCAGTTTGGCGGGCTGTTCTTTAATTCCTCCGGCCAGTTCGATGGCTTTGGAAATCGGTGTGCCGATCCGGAAGCGCCAGTTGCCGGGATTGACGAGCGGTTCGCCGGTGACGGTGGTGATGCGCTCAATGGATGGATGCCCGTTGAGCACGGCGTCTGTCACGGCGGCGGCGGAGGCGACGTTCTGGACAACACAGCCGACATCCATCGGCAGGCCGCCGATGGGCACTTCGCGGCCGGTCAGCGCGTAAATGAGCTGTTTTTCCGCACCCTGCGGATAGTTAACGCGCAGGCTCTGTACGGTGACGTTGTATTTGCCGGCGATTTCATTGAGTTTTTCAATGGCATCGGGTTTGTTGTTTTCGACGCCGATGACGGCGCGATCGAGCCCGAGGATGCGGGCGAGGATGGCCGCGCCGAGTACAACGGTTTCGGTTTCCTCGAGCATGAGGCGGTGGTCGGCGGTGAGATAGGGCTCGCATTCCGCGCCGTTAAGAATGAGTGTGTCGATCGGTTTATCGTCCGGCGGAGAGAGCTTGACGTGCGCGGGAAAGCCCGCGCCGCCCATGCCGACGATGCCGGCGTCGGCGACGCGCTGTTTGAGCACATCGGGTTCGGCGGCCTGCCAGTCGGTGATCGGCTCCATGCAGTCGCCCCAGGCGTCTTCACCGTCGGCGGTGAGTTCGATGGACGGCACGCTGACGCCGGCCGGGCCGGGGCATTTATCAATGGCTTTGACGGTGCCGCTGGTCGGTGCGTGCAGCGGGACGGAGACAAAGCCGGAGGCGTTGGCCAGCCGGTCGCCCTTTTTGACTTCGTCGCCTTTTTTGACGACCAGCTCGGGCGGAGCGCCGATGTTCTGGTGCTGGATGACGGTGTAGGTTTCAAGCAGGGGGGCTTCCTGCACCGCTTTGGCGGCGGAGAGCGCCTTGCTGTCGTTGGGGTGAACGCCGCCTTTGAATTTGCGCGGTTTGTCACTCATTTCGAAGCTCCTTCGTATTCGCCGGCAGCGTGTTTGGAGGCCTGGCGCAGGGCCGTGGTGGGGCAGCCGGCTTTTTCAACCAGATCGGGCAGGGGCGGGTTGTCGTAGTTGACTTCGAGCAGGAAGCCTTTGATGTGGATCTGCTCTTCGCTGTCGGCGGCTTTGGCGCATTTGCGGCACCCGATGCAGGCGGTTTTGCAGACCTTGCGCTTGAGCGCCCCTTTTTCCGGGGAGTTGCAGTAGATATGCACGTCCACCGAGGCCGGAACGAGCTCGATGAGATTCTTGGGGCAGGTATCCACACATTTGCCGCAGCCGACACACAGGTCGGGATGAACCACGGCGAGGCCGTCGCGGATTTCGATGGCGTCGAAGGGACAGGCGCGTGCGCAGCTCGCAAAGCCGATACAGCCGTAGTCGCAGCCTTTGGCGCCGCCGGCGACAACGACCGCGGAGCGGCAGTCGCCGATTCCGTTGTACGGCGAACGCACGGTCTTTGCGATGGTTCCGCTGCATTTGACGACGGCAACCACCTTTTCTTTTTCTTCGGCTTTCATGCCGAGGAAATCGGCGATTCGTCTGGAGTCCTCGGCAGAAGCGACCGGACACTGCGAGGGGGCGTTTCCGTTTTCGACGATGGCCCTGGCGAAGTCGGCGCAGCCGGCATAGCCGCAGCCGCCGCAGTTGGCGCCGGGCAGCATGTCCGTGACGGTTTCAATGCGCGGATCGCTTTCCACGGCAAAGGCTTTGGCGGCCAGTCCGATGACCAGAGCGAGCAGTGCGCCGAGCAGCGCGGCAAATACGAGGGCGGTAAGGATTAGAGTCATGCGTTCGGAACTTTCTGTTTCAAGTTTCCAGTTTCAAATTTCAAGTTTCGCTTACACCAGTCCGGAAAAGCCCATAAACACCATGGCGAGGATGCCGGCGGTGATGAGGCCGATGGCGGTTCCCTGAAACGGGGCGGGCACTCTGGCCAGATCGAGTTTTTCGCGCAGACTGGCAAACAGAATGAGCGCGAGCGCAAAGCCCAGCCCGGAACAAAATCCGAAAATCGTGGACTCGAGGATGCCGCGGCCCGCCTGCACGTTGAGCTCGGCGGCGCCGAGCACCGCGCAGTTGGTGGTGATCAGCGGCAGGAAGATGCCGAGTGCCTGATAGAGCGGCGGACTGAATTTCTGCAGGATAATTTCCACCAGCTGCACCAGCGAGGCGATCACGACAATAAAGACCAGAATTTTCAGGAAGGTCAGGCTGACGGCGGTTCCCCCGATCATGAAGGTTTGTGAAAGCACATATTTATAGATTACCGCGGTGACCAGTGAGGCCAGCGTCATCACAAAAATGACCGCCCCGGACATGCCGAGAGCTGTTTCGAGTTTTTTGGACACCCCGAGGAAGGGGCAGATCCCCAGAAACTTCGCGAGAACGAAATTATTGACCAGAATGGCCCCGATGGTGATTGCCAGAATATTGTCTGCCATGGAAGTGCTCCTGAATTTGCTCACAAAGACAAAACAATCTAAAGAAAGCGCCCCGCCGGCTCAACCTGCTAAACGGAAGCGGCGTTGTTTAGACTCTGTTCCAGTTAGAGTGTTTCCCGGGACAAAGGCCGCCCTCACCGCGGGCGGCTGCAGAATGGTTGGAGTCCGTTCCCGTGACAAAGGCCGCCCGGTTCCTCGTAGAATTTAGTGGGAGATTCCCACCACCTCATTGAGCCCGAGCCTTCGGGCCACTCCCGGATGGTCGTTGGAGAAAACAGCCGAGCAAGGCAGAGAAGAGTGGAATAAACGGCCGGATTTGACACTGAAAGCCCACCTGCAAGCCGGCTTGCAAGCAGGCTTTGTGTTCCAAATCAAGCCCGGTTCCCGGGCGGCTTCGACGGACGAAGCGCTGTTTCCACTCCTGCCCGGATTCCCCCTCGGAGCCTCTCGGGGGTTCCTCCAGCGAGCCTGCGAGCGGGTGGTAAAATCCCTTTGCCCATGAAAA